>JBKCIQ010000001.1:0-12280 GCA_046302135.1 Bacteroidota bacterium
CAATCATACCTCGCATACTGTTGCTGGCATCAAAAATGAAAAGAATTCGAATTTTTTTAGGTTTACGAGACTGTGAAAATGTTACAAAAGAAAAACCAAAAAATAAAACAAAAAAACAAAAAGTGGCTCTCAAGAATTTCATCTGTATAAAATTAAATACATAACGAACTAATTTACTTCCGTAACATTAATTATATCAATATATAATGGTTAATAAATGGGTATTTGCGTTTAAATTCCATTAAATGCATAAAAATGATAATTACTTACTAATTTTGCATAACATGGAAAAGATTTCTTTATTAAACATTTCACCTATTGATGGAAGATATTCTTCTCAGGTAGACCATCTTCGAAATTATTTTTCTGAATTCGCACTTATAAAACACAGAGTTGAAGTTGAGATAGAATATTTCATCAGCTTAGCGGAATTAGAACTGCCACAGATCAGATTAAAATCGGCATTAGAATGCGAAAATCTAAGAAATATTTACAGAAATTTTTCCATTAAGGATGCTTTAGAAATTAAAGACACAGAAAAAATTACAAATCACGATGTTAAAGCTGTAGAATATTTTGTTAAAGATAAAATTTCCATGCTTGGCATGACCAATGAACTGGAATTTATTCATTTTGGTTTAACATCTCAGGACATCAATAATACCGCTACTCCACTTCTGATGAAAAGAGCTTGGACTCTTGAAATTTTACCCCTAATAAATTCAATAATTGAAAAATTAAAATTCTTATCAGAAGAATGGAGACAAGTACCTATGTTAGCAAGAACGCATGGGCAACCTGCCTCACCCACCCGACTTGGTAAAGAGATAATGGTTTTTGTAGAAAGAATTGAAAAGCAGCTAGAACACAATAAAATAATTTTTTCAGCAAAATTTGGTGGTGCCACGGGAAATTTCAACGCTCACCAAATAGCATATCCGAATATAGACTGGAAAAATTTTTCTGATAATTTCATAATTAAAACCCTTCAACTGGATGAAAGAAATCAATACTCTACACAGATTGAACATTATGATAATCTAGCCTCTTTATTTGACCTAGTTAAAAGAGTAAATACAATCTTAATAGATTTGAACCGTGATGTTTGGACGTATATTTCAATGGATTACTTTAAACAAAAATTAAAGCAAGGAGAAGTTGGTTCCTCTGCAATGCCCCATAAAGTAAACCCTATAGATTTTGAAAATTCTGAAGGTAATTTAGGATTTGCTAACGCAATTTTTGAGCACCTTTCATCAAAACTACCAGTTTCTAGACTTCAAAGAGACCTAACCGATTCAACTGTTTTAAGGAACATAGGCGTTCCATTTGCACATTCGGTTATTGCATACAATTCTCTATTGAAAGGTCTTAATAAGTTATTGCTAAATCAGCAAACCATTAAAAAAGACCTCGATAAAAATTGGGCTGTAGTAGCTGAGGCAATTCAAACCATACTTCGAAGAGAATCTTACCCCAAACCATACGAAAAATTAAAGGAACTCACAAGAACCAACTCTGAAATCAATGAAGAAAGCATCAGAGCATTTATTAACGGATTGGATATAAGTGAAGATTTGAAGAATGAATTGAACATGATTTCACCACATAATTATACCGGTATCTGATTCATGAAAGTTGCCGGATTCAGCATTGCAAGAAATGTAGTAAAATTTGATTATCCCATAAAGGAAGCTATTCTTTCAGTTTTGCCCATTGTAGATAAATTCTACATTGCGGTTGGAAAATCTGAAGATGAAACGCTAGATTACATTAAAAGTATAGCTTCAAATAAGCTTGAAATTATTGAGACGGAATGGGATGACAACATACGTGAAGGAGGATTAGTTCTTTCAAACGAAAGCAACAAGGCCTTTGATGCAATACCGAATAATTACGATTGGGCCTTTTATATTCAAGGAGATGAAGTACTCCATGAAAAATATCAAGACGAAGTAAAACTTCAAATGAATAAGTGGATAGATAATAAAAATGTTGAAGGATTGTTATTTTCATACAAACACTTTTATGGTTCGTATGACTACGTTGGAGATTCCAGAAGATGGTATAGAAATGAAATAAGAATAATAAGAAACAATAAAAATATAAGAAGTTACAAGGATGCTCAGGGATTTAGAACCACTGATAATAGGAAATTGAGTGTCAAAAAAATAAATGCAGAAATTTATCATTATGGATGGGTTAAACCACCAAAAGCTCAACAGGAAAAACAAAAACACTTCAACAAAATGTGGCATGATGACGAATGGATTGTTAAAAATGTAGGTAATGATGAAGAGTTTGATTATAGCAAAATTGATAGTTTGCAAAAATTTCAGGATACCCATCCTATCTACATGAAAGAGAGAATAAAAAACAAAAACTGGAGTTTTAACTATGACAAAAATAAAATCAACTCTAGTATTAAATCAAGGTTTTTAAAGAAAGTTGAAGAAAAAACAAATTGGAGACCGGGAGAATATAAAAATTACAAATTGATCTAGTAATTTTCTCCAAATGCATTTCTTATCTCTATTACTCGGGGTATTATTAAATGATTATCGTCGTTATTAATATAATAATCCACCAGACTTTCTTTAAAATTGTCACTTATCTGATTCGCAATTTTTTTTAAAACTATTTCTCTATCTAATTTATCTCTTTTGATTACTCTTTTAATTCGAGTTTCTATTGGGGCGTTAACCAAAATTATTTTGTACATTTCTTTATTTAAACCAGCCTCAAATATAAGGGCCGATTCTTTGATAATATATTTATGTTGCTTGTTTTTACTTTCCCAAATTTCAAATTGGTTTTTTACATATGGATGAATGATTTGATTCAGTTGACTCAATAAAAAACTATCAGTAAAAACTTTTTGAGATATAAGCTCCTTATTTATTTCATTGCCGGAAACGTAAATATCTGAACCTAATAAATCAATTATTTTCTTTTTAACCTCCTGATCAAAATATGCATTTTTAGCAACGGAATCCGAATCAAAAACCGGAATTCCTAAAACTTTAAAAATATTAGCAACAGTAGATTTACCTGCACCGATTCCTCCGGTTAAACCAATAACTTTTGGTCTCATAATTATTATTTTTTAATTATAAATTCTGCCTTTTCAGGGAGGATTTTTACATTTCTAATGGATGAAGGAGTTTTACTTATATGAATTTTTAGATATTCTTTTCCGGCCGTATATTCCTTAAAGTCTACAAATGCCTTAAATTGATTTTCACTCATTTTTTCATAGGATTTTAAACCCACCTGATAAAACACCTTAACTTTTTCAGGAAAAAGCTTGATTCTTGAGTTGTCAGGTAAGTTTACAACTTCAATTGGGATATCCAAGCTTGCATCAGTAAGTTTATCCTGATCAATTTTTACAACTATTGAGTTCCTTGATGCTGAAAACAATTCACCAGCCCCGTCTGGAAAAATCAAATTAGCTTTTTGACTTAAATTATCTTTTATCTCATCTATAATAATTTTTTCGGTATAAATTGTGTCAATATTTTTTATTGAATTGCTATCACCGCTTAATTTGATTTTATCAGGTATACAAACTGTGCTTACTATCAGTTGGTTGGAAGATTCTGATTCAATAAGGACATTCGCTTTAATTGGAACATATTTACCGTAGGCGGTGGCAGTAGAAATATAAATCATTTCAGGAAAAACACCTGTAACTTCAACTTCTTGACTTAGAATTCCTGAAAGATTAGATATGTTTGCGGATGTGACAGAAAAAGCATTTTCCCTAACTTTTTTTAAGCTTCTAAAATCTATTGTAGCTTGCTGATTGAATTTTTTTAGAGATATTAGAAATAACCTTATTCCTGATCCTTTTATTTTTAGCTCAATTTGACCTGGCAATTCCCCTGAAATCATTTTATCATCAGGAGTATTTATGAATCTTACAGGAATTGATATACTGTGAGTTCCGGTTCTGTTTAGCTCGGATATCAACCAAAAAAAGAGAGATAGAAAAAGGCAGGCAATAAAAATAATAACCTTTCCGCTTAGAAGGGAATTTCGAATAAATGAAATAAGCCTGGCATCCTTTTCTGCCAATTTCTTAGTTTTGGTTTTGATTTAGAGCAACTGAACCATCCATTGAAAGTGCCGTCTTCAAAACTTTTACTCTTACACCATCAGCAATTTCAACTATGAAGGCACCTTCTTGAACCTCGTGAATTTTACCGTGTATTCCACCAATAGTTACCACCTTGTCTCCTTTTTTAATATTCTCCATAAATTTTTTTGCTTCCTTTTGCTTTTTAACTTGAGGACGGATCATGAAAAAATAAAAAACAACTACAATCAGAATTAAAGGAATAAATTGCCCCCATCCTGAAGTTGCACCACCTGTCATCAATAGATTTAACATTGTATACATATTAATTACCGCCTCGCGTAACGGATTTTTATTTATTAATTAGATTGCCGCGAAACAATCATTATTTTACCTGATTAGAATATTTATCCTCAGGAACAATTACCTGCGATTTTATAGTCAGTGAAGTAGCATTAGGTTCGCAATTAGATACAACAGTAACTTTTCTTTCAACGTTACCCGATTTACCTTCGCTGTTAAACTCAACTTCAATTTTGCCACCTTTACCTGGAGCTATTGGATCTTTTGGATAGTCAGCAACTGTACATCCGCAGGTTGTTGAAACGTTTGAAATGATCAAATTAGACTTACCTGAATTCGTAAAAACAAAACTTGTTTTAACTCTTTCACCTTGAGTGATTTTTCCAAAATCATGTTCGGTTTCTGTAAATTTAATTTCCGGAAGCTCTTTAGTCGCTGATCCATTTGCACTTTGACTAACATTTACATCCTTAGCGCTGATTTCATCAGAATTTTTTTCTCCCGAGCATGCACACATTACAAGGGAAAGAAAGAGAATAATACTTGTTTTTTTCATATTGTTTTTTTTATTCTTAATTTTCAACCAAACCCCTTCCTTTTTTAACTATCTTCTCCTGACTTTTAAGTTCTATAACTATTTTATCCAAAACTCCATTAATGAAAACTTTACTCTTTGGAGTACTGTATTCTTTTGAGATATCTATGTATTCATTTAGCGAAACTTTAACGGGAATAGTTTCAAAAAACAACACCTCAGTTAATGCCATTTTCATTAACAAAACATCCATCTGGGCAATCCTTTCAACTTCCCAGTTAACAGTTTTTTCAGAAATAAGCTCTGCAAAATAGTTTTTATTTTGAATACATTTTTCAAATAATTTTCTTGCAAAGTCTATATCTTCCTGCTCATCCCTGAAAAGTGGCTGGAGTTTTACTTTAGAACCATCAAAATTTTCTATTGTTTTCCTTATACCTACAAAAGCAACGAACAAATCATCAGCCCAGTGAACATTTTTGTCTTCAAAAAAATGATTAACCAAATCATGCTCGGATAAAACATCATCAATAAGCTGATAAAGAAAAGTCTTATCAGCATTTAATTTATTGCTGTCCATTAATAAATAATTGGAATAAATTTCTGTTTTTTTAATATCTAGAAATATTTTTCTAATTATATCATAATCATTGTTCCAAAATTGTTTTTTTGAGTCTATGAACTTATTAAGTTCAGCCGATTCTGAAAGTGCTTTTAAAAATGAATTATCTACAAAGCGTCGATTTGGATTTAAATCTGTTGGTGTTGGGAATCTTTTACTTTTTGCATCAGTCATCATATCTAGTGCGACGGTTCTGATGTTTACCATCAAAGAGAGTACCCAGTGATATAAATCTCCTATGTTATTAAAAGATCTTATCATCTCATCTTCCGACTTAGACAATTCATTATTGTCGGATTGGAAGTAAGCATAAAGGGCCTGCATCACTTTTATTCTGATAAATCTTCTGCTTAACATAAAGAACGCAAATTTAATACTTCAGATTAATTATTGAACTTAAAAAAAATCAAAATCTCGTTTTAATTTTTGCAATCGAATCGATTCTTTTTTCTGCAACTCTAGTGGCCGCGAGATAAGTTGGAACATTATCCCTTTTTGAAGCATGAAAAATATTTCTAATTGTTTCATATATTTTTTCGGTATGCTTCATGGATCTTTCACGATTATAGCCTTCCAACTCATAGTAAACGTTTATTATACCTCCTGCATTAACAACAAAATCAGGAGCATATAGAATATTCTTTTTTAGAATCTCTTCACCATGCTTAACTTCGTCCTCAAGTTGATTGTTAGCGGCTCCGCAAATTATTGCACATTTTAGCCTAGAAAGAGAATTATCGTTAACAGTCGCTCCTAAGGCGCAGGGAGCATAAATATCTATGTCCACATCAAACATATTATCCGGATCAACAGGGCTTGCATTAAATTTTTCAACCATGCTTTTAACTCTTTCTTCACTAATGTCATAAACAAAAATCTTTGCCCCATCTTTGTGTAAATGTTCCACCAGATGAGAACCAACGTTTCCTAGTCCCTGCACTAACACTTTTTTTCCACTTAAGGAATCTGAACCGTAAAGTTCCTTGCAACTTGCCTTCATAGAAACAAATACACCATATGCAGTAAAAGGAGAGGGGTCACCACTTCCGCCCATGCTTTCCGGAATTCCACATACATAATCGGTTTCATTCTTAATCATTTCCATATCGGCACTGTTCATCGCTACATCTTCAGCAGTGATGTATTTACCTCCCAGCGAGTTAATGAACTTTCCAAATCTTCTTAGTAAAGCCTCTGATTTTATTTTTTTTGCATCACCTATAATAACGGCTTTACCACCACCTAAATTTAGTCCGGCAACAGCACTCTTAAATGTCATTCCGCGAGATAACCTTAGAACATCATGCAAGGCTTCAATTTCGTTGTTGTAGTTCCACATCCTTGTACCTCCTAAAGCTGGACCTAGTACAGTGTTGTGCACGGCAATTATAGCCTTTAAACCAGACTCATTATCATTGCAAAATACAACCTGCTCATGATCATATCTTAACATTTGTCCAAGCACAGGATTTAATGCTAACGGACTTTCTTTTAAATTGGTAACTTCCATAGTAGTGATGCGGATATTCAACAAAAATAATTGTTAATTCCAATCATAACAATCGAAACTCGTTATTTTTCAAATTATTTTTTAGTTTCGGACTGAATTTAGATTGCTAACGGAAATCAGTCTATCATAGTAGGTACCGTTTGCACGATGATAGATTAGAACTGTATAATCATTTTCAGTCTGTCCCAGATTACCTTCGAAATACGTTAAGTCAGGAATCTGATCACCATCACGTAAAAACCCATACAAATAATTATAATAACCTTGTTTTAGATCCATGTTCCCTTCATATCTTTTAAACTTAGGATTATAGACCATTTTATTTTCTTTTGAAAATTTGAATTTTGAAAGCGATCCTAATATGTATACATCGCCGTTATCGGGAGGTAGGTCAAATGGAAGATAAAAATGAACTTTCATATAATCTGACTCTGTTTCTGAATTGTTACACTCATTACATTTGATCAACATTCTTCCATTAATATCCTGAATATTTAAATATTTTTTAAACGTTCTTTGTTCGTCATTTTTTTGAATAATTTGAAATTGTTTTGTGGAAGAGTCTCGAAAAATATTTAACGTGTTTGGACCAGGGTATTTATAACTTTTAACATCCGTAGATCTGAATTCGTTTATTGCATCGAAACAATTACTTCCATCATCAAAGTCATAAACTAATTCATTTTCTTTGACAAATACCGGTTTTAGTCCGCTAATTGCGTTGTCCCACCTTTGGTTTTGAGTGATAACAATTTTAAGATCAAGGTAAGGATTGTTTATTTGATAGTTTTTATGAAAAACAGAAAAATCAACTTCATGTGAATTGTATAACTTTTCACTACCAAGAGGGGTATGAACTCTAGCTGAAATATTTACCAGACTTTCAAATACAATAATCTTTCGTGTAATAATCAAATCTTCTTTGTTTCCATTTTCGTATACGAGAAGTAGATAATTACCACTTTTTGTAAATTGAATAGAGTTGTTGGGGAATTGAAATTTATAGTGTGTATACTGTATAGTTGTATTAAATGAACTGTTCCTTGTATTAATTTGGTCATCAAAAAAACCTGAAAGATATTCACTGACCATTAAATCATCCGGATTCCATGAGGCATCACAATGTATAAATGTATATTGAAAAGTTTTGAATCCTCCCTCAAGATCATCGAAACTAACTTCAATTTTCTGACCGGAATTCAATTCAATCATTGGAGGATTCATTTCAAATGAGGACTCATGACACAATACTGTTTTAATACCGGTTTTATATACGTGATCATCATATCGTAAAAAGTTTTCATTTACGTAATCTTCATTTTTATTTTGTGAAAAAACATAGAAGACTGTATAAAACAGAAATATTTTTAAAAATATTTTGATTCTTAATCGATTCAATTTAAAAGCCTGAAATTAATTTTCCTGAACCCGTTATTTCTTTATTGATTATTGTAGGATTGCCATTGTAATAAACATTGCCTATGTTTCTTATAACTACATTTAACTCATTATTAACATTGAGGTAAGTAGGGCCGCTGATCTTCAACACATAGTCAGAAAATTTAGTTTCCAACTGCCCACAATTAACATGACATTCGCCGTTCGCATTAAGAATGTGCTTTTCAGTTTTACCTATTATATTGATATCTCCCATACCATTCATTACTCCATTTATTAAATTATTGTCCACATTGAGAAACATATTACCGGAATTTAAAACCCTGTAAATAATACTATCAGAATGAAGAGTTCCTTGAGTTCTTAACTCCCCTACTCCTCTATGCGTTAGCTCTTTAAATTTAGGAGCACTTACATATAATTTAATTTTTCGTTTATAAGATCTAACGACATTGCAAGAATTATCATTAGTAATCATTAACTCTCCATTTTGTACATTGGTATAAATTAACTTCAAAACATTTTCACCTCCTTCAAGTTTAACTTTAAATACACTGTCTTCAATCAAAATCACATCCAACTTATCATATACTAAAACTTTATCAAAAAATGGGAGTTCTCGAGTTACGGTTGTTTCTTTTCCTGTAGTCTTAAAACAATCCCAGCGATTTTCCTTACCACATGAATTAAATAAAAAAACAATACAGAAAAAAACAGGAATAATTAAAACTAATCTTTTCATGATTTATTTTTTTTTACTGGAAAGCGATATCCTACTCCATACTCAAAGAAATCAGCTCTTGCCCAATGAGATTTTAAGGTCATAGAAGCGAAAATATTATTTTTAAAATAATACCTTAAACCAATTCTTTGATAGAACAAGCCATCACCTTTATATTGAGTCTTTAGATAGCAACCCATTTCTAATGGCAAACTTACATTACCAATGTTATATGTCCAACCTAACTTCAAACCAATCTGAATGTTTTGTGCGTCAGTTATTTTTACAGAATCATCATTTAAAATACTTACAATATTTGCAGGGTTATAAAAAAAGTCTAATCCTCCACCAAATTTATGAGTATTTCTAACGTTTCTATAGTATCCTAAAATATATGTTTGTGAAAGGAAATTGCCTGTGCCCACAGGATATATTGCAGTATAACCAAATGCTCCATTAATATATATTTCATTCTTAGATTTTCTGAAAGTAGATGAATCAATGCAATTTAAAAAATTAACTTCTTGATCTGTGTTTTTTACATTTTTAAAAACAAATGCAAGGTTCAATGTCCCAACATTAATCCCGAGATTAGGTACTCGTGTTTTTCCATTTGAGGCATGAGCCAGCGAAATACCATAGTCCAATCTTATCTTTTTTGAAATATCATATTTCATTAGCCATTTAACATTTACAAAACCGTTAATTGGTGTACTTACAACGTTATTTTGATGATTGTTAATAGGATCGAAATATTTCGTTACATAGCCTATGCCCATCGAAAGTCTAAGATAATTTCTTAAATTATTCTCTCGTTTACTCAATGGAATTTCGTAGTGCGGAGCAAGTGCAATTAGATGTCCTAATTGCTCCGGATTAGCCAAATTAAACCAATACAAACCTAGACCGCGTTCTGGAAAATTATTTTCATACTCAAAGCAATTCTTTCCATACGATGGAAGTACCCAATCGAGCTCCATGCCATAAATATGACCTTTAACCAAATGACCCATGCTATTTCTGTGTTGCATTATATATCCGAAATGCACGTAACCCTTATAAAAAGAAGATTTTGAATTAGTCTTTTGCGCGAGATTGAGAACAGGAATAAAAACCAATAAAAGAATTAAATATTTTATGAAAATCTTTCCAATCATACGCATAATGCAAAATTAAGAAAATACCTTTGTGATAATAGAGTTGTTTAATACGATTCATTACATAATTCACTGCAATGGAAGCAAAGATAAAAGCATTCGAAAGATTACTAAATATCATGGACGAATTAAGAGAAAAATGTCCGTGGGATAGAGAACAGACAACAGAAAGTTTGAGACACCTAACATTAGAGGAGGTTTATGAATTGTCGGATGCAATATTACAGAATGATAAGGTAGAAATAAAAAAGGAATTGGGAGATATTATGCTCCACCTTGTTTTTTACGCTAAAATCGCAAGCGAAAATGGAGACTTTAATATTTCAGATGTTTTAAATGCGGTATGTGATAAATTAATTCAGCGTCATCCACACATTTACGGCGATGTTAAAGTGAGTGGGCCGGATGAAGTAAAACAAAATTGGGAAAAGATAAAGCTAATGGAAGGTAATCGTTCTGTTCTTTCAGGAGTTCCAAAAGGTTTGCCTTCTTTGGTTAAAGCTATAAGAATACAAGACAAGGCCAGAGGAGTTGGGTTCGACTGGGAAAATAAAGAACAGGTTTGGGAAAAAGTTCAAGAAGAGCTCTCAGAATTCAAAGAAGTAAGTTCAGATAAAAATTTCAATCAAACAAAACTTGAAGAAGAGTTTGGCGACTTGATGTTTGCACTTGTTAACTATTCAAGGTTTTTAAATATAAATCCTGAAGATGCTTTAGAAAAAACTAATCTTAAGTTTATAAGACGATTCAATTATATGGAAAAAAGAATTTCGGAACAAGGTAAAAAAATCAATGAGACAGACTTGAAGGAAATGGAAGAATACTGGCAGGAAGCAAAAAAACTTGAATAATTTGCTGGAGATTGTAATTACAAAAGATGGTAGCCACACCATCTACAACAAATTTCTGAATGCACATTACCACTCAATACACGGAGCCATTCAGGAAAGCAAACACGTTTTTATTAAAAACGGTTTACAATACCAATCTGAAAAAAAAATTGAGGAAATACATATATTAGAAGTTGGCTTCGGTACCGGATTAAACGCCATACTATCTTTAGTTTTCGGCAAAGAAATAAATACTAAGATTGATTATACGGGAATTGAACCTAATTTTTTAGATTATAAAACAGTTGAAAAAATCATCAGTTCTTATTCAAATTATTTTGATGAAAAAATTATAGATAAATGGCTGAATATTTTTCTTGAACAAAACAACTTTTATTTTTTGAACGATAACTTCAAACTAAAAATTGAAAGAATTAACGCAGAGAATTTTATAACTGAGCAACATTTTGATTTGATCTTTTTGGATGCATTTTCATTTGACGTGCAACCCGAACTATGGTCAACGGATTTTTTTTCGGAATTATATAATCTATTGAATTTAGATGGTATAATTGTTACTTATGCGGCTAAAGGGTTAATTAAAAGAAATTTAAAAAAATCAGGATTTATTGTTGAAACATTACAAGGCCCACCGGGTAAAAGGGAAATGATACGGGCATTTAAGAATAGTAATAAAATTCGGAAAATCTAGAAAACAACAAGTCACCTTTACCAACGCATTGCACTTGATGCAATACTAAACACCATTAAAAGAATGTAAAAAAGCCAAAATAAAACACCTACCACTATTCCCGCAATTCCACAAGTTCTACCAATTTTCAAATTTTTATAGGATGTTTCATTGTACATATTTGGATTAGCCTCGTATTCAGTTTTACCTTTTTTTGATATTACCAACGCAATTACACCGAGTATAGGGCCCATTCCGCAAAAAACTATAGAAGCAATTCCAACAAACATAGTTTCAGTAGCGTTTGGAACGTCTTTCTTTTTAATTGAAGTAGCAGATTCATTAAAATTGGATTTATTTAATTCCATAGGAAATTGGATAATTGTTTTGTATAAATGTAATAATTAAATTAAATAAACAGCAATAGAATAT
>JBKCIQ010000002.1:0-9543 GCA_046302135.1 Bacteroidota bacterium
AACAATAGTGTTGGAAGAAATGTTACAGAGACCTTTTTTGAAGACACACAAACAAGAGTCCTCCAGAGATATTATATGTTGACATTTACCTGGACATACAGAAAATTTGTTAAGAAAGAAGAAGACAAAAAAAAGAAAGAAAATCGAAAATAATTTTGTCAGATTATAAATTCAGCAGGCTAACTTCATCGCCTTTTTTGGCTACCACAAAATTTCCCATAATCAAATAATCCATATCCGCACGGTCAAAGCTATAAACAGCATCATAAGGATTACATACAATTGGTTCACCCTTTATATTAAATGAAGTGTTCACCAAGACTGAATAACCGGTTTCGGATTTGAATGCTTCCAGCAAATCTCTCATCTGAGGATTTTCACTTTTATTTACAGTTTGAATTCTCACACTATTATCAACATGAGTAATGGCAGGTAATTTACCAAGATACTTTTCTCGTATATTGTAAACAAGCAACATGTATGGATTTGGAACATCACAATCAAAATACTCATTGCAATCTTCTTCGAGCACAATTGCAGCGAAGGGTCTAAATCCCTCACGAAATTTCACTCTTGAATTCAAAACCTCTTTCATGTTTGAAACGAGTGGACTTCCAATGATACTTCTATTACCCAATGCTCTCGGACCGAATTCCATTCTGCCTTGGAACCATCCAATTATTTTTCCTTCTGCTAATTTTTTCGCGGCAAAGTTTGCGTAATTCTTTGTTGTTTTAATATAAGGCAAATCGAATTTCCTCAATGCCTCTTCATAAGCAATATCATCGAAACCAGGCCCAAGAAAAGCTGTTTCCATCACAAATTTTCTTTTACGGTCAAGAATCTGATGGTTGAGTAAAAGCGCCGCGCCCATTGAAGTACCCGAATCACCTGCCGCGGGTTGTATAAAAATATTATCGAAAATTCCATCTTTTGCAATCAATCCGTTTGCAACACTGTTGAGTCCTACTCCACCTGCAATACACAAATTTTTCATGCGTGTAGTTTTCCTTAGGTGACGAACCATGTGTAATATAACATCTTCAACAATTTGTTGTGCAGCGCTTGCAACTTCGAGCTCTTTTTCAGTCCAATCTTTACCTTCAATTTTAGAGGCACCAAATTCGTCAATGAATCTTTGGCTCACACCACTTTTACGCGTGTAGTGATATGCAAAATAATCCATATCCAATTCAAATCCTCCGGAATCAGTCAACTTCACGATTCTCTTCATTTTTCTATAAGTATTTGTATCACGCTTACCATATGATGCAAGACCCATTAATTTTCCGGGACCTTCAATCAATTTAAATCCAAGATATCTTGAAATTGCCTGATAAAATGCGCCAAGTGAATATGGTGTGTCAACACTAGATAATTTAAAAATTTTATTTCCTCTTCCGTATGCTTGCAAAGATGTGGTCCACTCACCTGCTCCATCAATTGTAAAAATTGCGGCTTCATCAAACTTACTCGGGTAAAAAGCGGAGGCGGCATGACAAAGATGGTGTTCCAATAAATGAAATTTAAAGTGTGTTTTTTTATTTGGAAAATGTTCACGAATAGTTTGAGGTAGCTTTCTCATATGTCCGAGATAATTAAGCATACCAAGATTTTCTTCTACTGAAAAATTCCTTTGCTCCCGCAAAAGATTAGGAACCTTATTCCAAAACTTCATCAAGTAAACCGGAATTTTAGCATAAGAAATTGATGGCTTCCAAAAAAAAGCAATTTGATCAATGTCTTCTATGCCGACTTTTGCAAAATCCAATGCTGCCTCAATAGAGGAAAATGGAACACCGCCAAAATGTTTTTTTCGATTCAATCGTTCTTCTTCACATGCAAAAACAACTGCATCATCAATTAGCAAAGTTGCCGCCGAGTCATGACCATATGCATTGAAACCTAAGACCTTCACCTAAATTATTTTTTCAAATTACTTTTTGAAACCTTGAGATTGTTTTGCAATAATTGATTTTTGGGATTAATTGCCAATCCTTTTTCACCTGCCTCAACAGCTTTTTCCCATTCTTTAAGCATGTTGTATGCCGAACAGATGTTGTTGTATGCAATATCACTTTTTGGATTAATCTTTAAAACTTCTTCGCAAGCCTTTACACAACCCAAATAATTTCCGGCATTGTACTCGGCGAGTGATAAATTAATCCAATTCTCTTCGGTAGATTGCTGTTTTACAATTTTCCTCATCTCCTCTACACCTGCAGGAGCTTTTTCAGATCTTCCGAAATTTTTTATTCTCTTTTGCAGATTTAATAACTCTGCATCATTACCACCTCTGGCCAAACCTAAATTACAAATGCTGTCTGCATCTCGATATCTACCTTGACCTAAAAGAAAATCTCCGTAAAATTTGTACACCGAAGGAACATTAGGACCATATTGCAATCCAAGTAAAAAATCAGGCTCTGCTTCCTTAGGTTTTCCCATTGCGTTTTTAAGTATCCCAAAATTTACATAGAGATATGAATAATAAGGTGAGTATATTTTTGCTTTAGTATAACATTCATAGGCTTCATTGTATGCACCTCGAGACATTAACGCTAATCCATAGTTCATCCAAATCCTTCCACTATTCGGACATTTTTCAGAGGCATCTTTCCAAAGTGTTTCTTCAGAACCCCATACTTTAGTTCTTTTATAGGTACCGAAAGCATGAAATGCTATTAAAAGACCACAAAATAAAATCATATAATGAGTTTTATTCAGTATTGTTTTAGAAGTTACTTTCAATTTATTCATCCATATTAAAAGCAAATTAGAAACACACAATACCAATCCAATGTATCCGAAAAACGTTCTGTGATCGTTCAGTGGCTCAGCGAAAGGAAATATAGTGGAAGTGGGAATCAAGGTAATAAAAAACCAAAGAATTCCGAATGCGGCGGGCTTAGTTTCTTTTTTGAGAGAAAAAGTGTAAGCAAGAAATAATAATCCCATTATTAATGTCCCACCGGCAAGAATACGAACGTCAAACAGGTAATCAAAAACCCTTAAGTCAGTATCAACAGCAAGATTCATTGGTAGTATGAAATTGAAAACATAATGCATCACCGAATAAAAATTCGTCAATAAATAAGCAAAAACGGAAATATGTTCGGCACCTGATGTCCAGCCTTCCGGAGTGTTTTTTTTGGATATCCAGAATAGCAGTAATCCCGTAATTAATGGTAATATAGCCCACTTCAGTGGCTTAATCAGTTTGGAGGAAAAAATCTGATTGAACTGTAAATTAGAATTTTCTTGAAAAAGAAAAATAAAAGTAAATAGTAAAGGTGCAAACATGATGGTTGGCTCCTTAATGAAAAATCCTATTATAATTGGAATCAAGAAAATAAATAAACCACGAATTTTTGGCAAATAAAAGTAAATCAGAAATGCAACAATAACTGCTAGTGTAGAATAGATTTCCGCTCTTTGAATAACGTAATTTACCGTCTCAGAATTGGCAGTGTGAAACTCGAAAAAAACAGATCCAAATAATGCAAACAAACTGGTCCATACATTATTTGGAAAAGTAAGATTAAAAAAATATCGAAAGAAAAAAAACAAAGAAATACAGAGAAAAATATAAACGATAAACGTTGAGACATGAAACCATTTTGGTTGAGGTACATCATTTTCAGATTTACTCCATAAAGAATAATCGATTGCATTAATAGTAGTTAACCCAGGGCGATAAGCCTGATTTGCAGGAAGAGAGCTAAAGGTAGTTGCATCAGAAAAAAATTGTTTAATGTCTACTTTCCTGATAGCTTGATTATTTTCTATGGTATGTGAATCATCCAACTCAAAAGGATTATCAAAGTGATTCATGTAAACCAAAAAAAGAACAATCAAAGCAAAAGCTCCTGATAAAACTATTTTCACATTATTACTCATCAGAAATAATTAATTTCCTAATTGCCTTCAATAGCTTTAACACCAGGTAAACTTCCTTGTTCGATATACTCCAATAATGCGCCTCCACCCGTTGAAACATATGAAACTTTTTCAGCAAGATGATATTTATTGATTGCCGCTACAGAATCTCCACCACCTATTAATGAGTATGAACCTTTAGCTGTAGAATCTACAATCGACTCGGCAACTGATTTTGTTCCGTGTTCAAAATTGCTCATTTCAAAAACTCCCATTGGTCCGTTCCACATAATTGTTTTGGATTCATTAATCACTTCCTGGTATTTTTTCTCTGTTTCTTTACCAATATCTAAACCCATCCAGCCATCCGGAATCTGATTAATACTGCAGGATTTTATATTGGCATCATTTTTAAAATCATCAGCTATCACTGCATCAGTTGGTATCAATAAATTAACACCAGAAGACTTAGCTTTATCCATGAGCATGCGGGCAACATCTAATTTATCTTCTTCGCACAAGGATTTACCAATATTTCCGCCTGCAGCCTTCACAAAAGTAAAGGCCATTCCACCGCCAATTAAAATATTATCTGCCCTCTGCATTAATTGTTCAATGATTAAAATCTTATCTGATACTTTTGCTCCGCCTATGATTGCAGTGAACGGTTTTTCAGCCGAATGAAGGACTTTCTGTATGCTTGAAACTTCACCGGCCATTACGAAACCAAAACACTTATGCATATCATCAAAAAATTTCGCAACAATAGTGGTTGAAGCATGAGCTCTATGAGCAGTTCCGAAAGCATCGTTTACATAAAAATTACCGTGCTTAGATAGTTTAGATGCGAAATCTTCATTCCCTTTTTCTTCCTCCTTATAAAAACGAAGGTTCTCTAATAATAAAATTTGACTTGACTTTAGAGCAGAAGATTTACTGAAAGCATCCTCACTAATACAATCATCTGCAAAGAGAATTTCTTTGTCGAAAACTTTAGTTAAAGGACCAAATAAATGTTTTAAGGAGTATTTTTCTGATGGTCCGTCTTTTGGCCTTCCTAGATGAGACATTAAAACTACACTGCCACCATCGTCTAATATTTTTTTAATAGTTGGAACAGCCGCACGAATACGTGTGTCATCTGTAACTTCAAATCTCTCGTTTAATGGCACATTAAAATCAACGCGAATTAAAGCACGTAAACCGGAAAAATTAAATTGGGCAACCGTTTTCATATATTTTAGAAAAATTGAATTTTAAAACTCAAAGATAACCAACTCTTTTTATTTTTCACTCTGAAAATCACAAGTTATTTCTAAAAAAATTCGTTAATGTGAAGTATATTTGGCAGATATAAATATATTAAAAATTAGATTTTTTTATGCCCGAATATCAAGGATTTATACAATCGAAATTACCTGCTGTGGGAACCACCATTTTTACTGTGATGAGTAAACTGGCTATAGAAAATAATGCCATTAATTTATCTCAGGGGTTTCCAGATTTTAATTGTTCCGAAGAACTGGTTTCACTTGTTCATCATTACATGAAAAAGGGATTAAACCAATATGCGCCTATGCAGGGTGTACCCGTTTTGAGGGAAAGAATTTCAGAAATGATGCAATCGTTGTACGGTACTATTTATAATCCTGACTCAGAGATTACAATAACCGCAGGTGCAACACAAGGAATTTACACAACAATATCTGCATTCGTAAACGAAGGTGATGAAGTAGTAATTATTGAACCGGCTTACGATTGTTATGCGCCCGCTGTTGAACTAAACGGTGGTAAACCAGTTTTCATTCAGTTAAATCAAGAAAATTTTTCAGTGGATTGGAACGCAGTTAAAAAGGTGATTGGCAGAAAAACAAAAATGATTATTATAAACACACCGCACAATCCCAGTGGAACAGTTTTGACTGAAAATGACATGCGTCAATTGGAACAAATCATCAGAAATACGAATATTTTGATTTTGAGTGATGAAGTTTATGAGCACATGTGTTTAACTGATGAACCACATCAGAGTGCGGCGCGATTTAAAGGACTTGCCGACAGAAGTATTATTGTTTCCTCGTTTGGTAAAACAGTTCACACGACTGGATGGAAAATCGGTTATGTAGCCGCCCCCGCAAATTTGATGATAGAATTCAGAAAGGTGCATCAGTTTTTAGTTTTTACCTGCAATACACCGGTTCAGTATGCGTTGGCAGATTTTTTAAAGAATGAAGAAAATTATAAGGGTGTAAAAGATTTTTACAAAGGAAAAAGAGACTACTTTATCAAATTGATAAATGGATCCAGATTTAAATTTACTGCCAGCACAGGCACCTATTTTCAGCTGTTGAATTACAAGGGAATCAGCGATGAAAAAGATACAGAATTTGCAAAAAGATTGACAACTGAGTTTAAATTGGCTTCAATACCATTATCGGTATTTTATCACAAATACACAGATGATAAAGTGCTACGTTTTTGCTTCGCAAAGAAAGATGAAACGTTAGAAAAAGCGGCGGAGATAATTTGCAGTATTTAACTGTAACACAAACAGAAAAATCGCAAACAAAAAACGACAAGTTTTACCTGCCGTTTTCATATTTCTAAAATAAATCTAAAAACAAATCAGTTATTTGCAACTTGCTTTTACTGATAGTTTAGATAGTAAAACCAATTGATGTTGTTTTAAATTTAGTTGGATTTGAGTCAAATTATTTAAAACTCTTGTTAGGTTGATATAATAAAAATTCTCAACCTCCCATGACTCTTTAACTCCATCTTCAATCTTATCTGAATCTCGAGGGATACTACTTTCAATTTCATTCATTACGAGTTTATATTCAGATTCACTCAATTTTAATTTGGGATCCTTTTGAATACTTTCAAAAACAGATTTTATTTTAGCCGCACCTGAATTAAGCTTTTCACGTAATTCTTTTGCGGTGTTGGGACCCGATTGAGGGTTAAACTCATTATCTCCAATTAAAATATATGTAGGTGTGTCAAAATCATCTCCGTTTATAAAATATCTGGTGCTGTAACCCTTGTCTATATCCTTATCAAGCGAAATGGAATCTTTATAACTTCCTTGCTTTTCAGTTTGCTGAACAATTTCCTTTTTTAAATTATTTATGTACGTATATTGTTCATCAAAAATTTTAGAAATGCTATTTGTTTTTTCTACCCAAAATAAAGCATTTGAGTCAGTTCTACTAATTTCATTTATAGATAAAACCGTATTATCAACTTTCTCTGAAGTGTTTTTAATATTCAAAGATAAGTTTTCATATATTTTATTATGTGGATAAATGGAACGAGATAAGGACCTTGAATACATAAAAAAGAAAAGATATGCCAAACAAACAATAAAAATATTTACTTCACTAATAAAAGTTGCGTTCTTATCTTTTTTATAACTTACTACCTGAAGTAATATTAAAACCAACAAGGAGATAAATAAAATAATTGAAAAGGTAGATTGACCAGGCCACCACATAGCCTTAAAAGTGAAAGCAAGAACAATTAAGGAAATACAATTCAAAGCAAGAAAGAAACGAAATCTTTGCATCCCTGACAAGCCGTGTTTTAACATAGACTTTATCAATACAGAAAATACAAATATGAGCGTTCCAAAAATTATAAACATCGCTGCGCCATGCCACTTCATATATATAAATAATGTGGAAAGCATAATAAATGATAAACCTGAAAAGGCAAAAAAGTTCACTGTTTTAAGTAAATTACTTTTTTTGTAATTGAAGTTTGAGTTAATACTGACAGATTGATTATTACTTTCCATAAATTTTATTTTTCACAGGTTTATAATTTATAACTATAACAGAAGAACAAATTCAATCAGTTGAAATATTTTCAAATGAAATGACAAATTTATAATTGAGGAAATAAAATAAGTTACACTATAACCCTTTAAAAGATAAATCCGATTGTATAAAATATTTTAACTGAAATAAAAATCTATAAGAAACAAAATTAAGTAAATAAGAGCTTATTAATTACTATTAAAAAAAAAATCAAATTCTAACACCAATTATACAAACGTCATCAACTTGTTCCAAATCCTGCTTCCAATTATTAAAGGTTTTATTTAAAATCTCTGCCTGCGCATCCAATTCGAAATGGTGATTTGCAAATAATAAATCCTGTAAAGGTTTATATTTAAACTTCTTTCCTCTAGGTCCACCAAATTGATCAGCATAACCATCAGTAAATAAATAAAAAGTATTATTACTAACACAACTGATTATATGAGTCGTAAACGGTTTACCGTAGTCAGATTTACCAATAGGCTGTTTATCCGGTTTAATTTCTATAACAGAAGAATTATTTATTTGATCATTTTCAAGGGAAGAATCAATAAACCATAAAGGATTATTAGCCCCACTCCAATAAATTTTATTACTCAATTTATCTATACATAAAAGTGAAATATCCATTCCATCCTTTACTTCACTAGCACTTTTTTCAAAAGTCTCCAAAACTAACTCCCGAGTTTTATCCAATACTTTACCAGTATCTGTGACATTAAATTCTTTTACAGCTCTATTAAGAGCATTACTACAAACTACAGAAACTAAAGCTCCAGGTACACCATGGCCGGTACAATCAGCAGCTGCAATCATGATAAGGTTACCACTAATTTCCATCCAATAGAAATCACCAGCTATAATATCTTTAGGCCTATACAATATAAAGTTATTCGGCAAATAACTATTTATAAAATCAGAAGGTGGTAATATTGCCTGTTGAAGTCGTTTTGCGTAATTAATACTTTCAATAATTTCTTTTTGCTTCTCTTCAACTATTTGTTTTTGTAATAAAAGTTCCTGCGTACGCTCAACAACCTTTGTTTCGAGAATTTGATTTTGTTCAGTTAAAATGCTTTGCTTTTCCTTTTCCTTTTTTATATTTTCTTCTGATAAATTTTTTATTTCATCATACTTCAGAATTAATTCATTTTGATTCTGACCATTTCGTTTACCAATGATGATTGCAAGTGTAACAGGCAAAATTAATACGGTGAACTCGAAAAAATAATCTAGTTTTTTTATTCCAGACCTATAAGAATTTGTTTCAAATACTACAGACAATATAAAGAAAACCAGATATAGCAATAACATTAAGAAAAAACTATAACTGATATATTTTGATTCCCATTTCTTTTTATTACCACCTTGAAATAAAAGATATAAGCATAAAACCAAATTATACAGAATATAAATTCCGGTCACTAAATACGAGGCCACTTCAACAAAACCTTCATGAAAAATTGATAAAACCAGCAAAACAAACAAACAAATAAATAAAACCCAGCTAGGCCAATTCCTGATTTTTTTTTCTGTTAAAACTAAAGATAAATAATTAACCAGATTGCTAACGCCAAAAGAAAACAAAAAAATCAATAACAAGCTTATTATACTAGAAAAATAAAATAAAGTTCCTAGTTGATTCAAAGAATATAAAAAACAAAAAATTGAAAAATAAAGATTTTCTATTTTAATTCTGTAAAAAATAAATTGAATAAAAACAACAGTACCTATACTAAAGAAAAATACAAGTTTAATAATTGAAATGATATTATTGTATACTATTTTTTCATTTTCCTTATCCTTACATGAAAGAGTTCCAAGTGTTAAATCCAAAGCA
>JBKCIQ010000003.1:0-18818 GCA_046302135.1 Bacteroidota bacterium
TAACCTTTTCTAGAGTAATTTTTATTTCTGAAGGAATTGGTTCTTTAAGTAGCCAGCCAGTTTTTTCATTAATCAATAATGAATTTGCACCGACATCGGTTGCAATAACGGGTACTCCGCAAGATAAAGCTTCTAAAATCACATTTGGCATTCCTTCGCTCCAACTTGGACAAACGAGCACATCAGATTCACAAAGTATTTGAAATATTTTATTTTTATCTTCAACCAAACCATGATACCTTACCTTATCATCTTTTAATTGAAATCCTAATGGAATAGGACCAATAAAATCAATGGTCCAATCTTTTCTTTCAATTATTTGAATCAAGGCATTATTTAGTTCTTTAATTCCCTTTCTATCCTCAAACCTACCAATAAAGACAAATCGCTTAAAATTTCTATTAACACGCTTTGAATCCATATTTTTTAAACCTTCTACCCCTGAAGGAAATTCAAGAATTTTTTGATTTGCGACATTAATATTTTCTCCAATAATCTTAGTAATTTTTCCACCATATGAAAAAATATAATCTGAATTTTCACATAAATTTTTAACATAAAATGAAAACATTAACGACTTTAATTTATTGCTAATTCCATTTACTCTCTGAAACATTTCAAATCCATGAAAATTAACACACACAGGTGCGGATATTAAGCCTTGTTTTTTACACTTTAAAATATCAAATGCTGTAAAACCCTTACAAATTATTAAATCAGGTTTTGTACGTTTTAATATTTCATCAGTCACCAATTTACTATATTTTCTATTCGATCTAATATAGTGTCCGGGTATCCAACCTTGATCATCAAATGGTATATCAATGAAATTTATATTTTTAATTGTTTCATCAAAAAAATAATCAACAAAATCAATTTTTTTTCTCCTATTATGAAAATGATAAACATCTAGTACATTATTCTTTGAAAGATATTTTACCAAATAATACGAATGAATTTGCATTCCTCCTGTCATCCAAGGATAAAGACCATCAGTTACAATTACAATTTTCAAGCTTTTATTTTTTTTTCAAATTCTTAAACACAAAACATTGTACTATTTTTACACCAACACTGAAAAATTTTTGTTTACTACTCATAAGTTAAATTCAAAAATTAATTGAACAATACTACTTTTCAGCTCTTATAAAAAATGATTTCAAATTACCAATACATACAAATGATGAAATTATAAAATAAGGATAAAGAGGAACAAGATAGCGCTGTTCCGGACAAGCAAAATATAGTATCAACACACTCAATAATGAAATAGGAATTAATACAAATGGATTTTTCAAATAAATCATAATAAATAAACCGAATAATCCTGTTGATAAAACAAAAATCAATAGGATATAATAAAATCCCTTTAGCAACTTATGAAAAAAATTCATTTGTGAAAAAGGTGGAGTTGGAAAATCATTGAGTCTAGAGGGGAAAAGAAAATAAGAGAATATTTTAATTCTTGAACCAAAATAAAAATTAAAAGGGTGTTCGGCTTTATAATTCAATCGGAATCTTTCTGCACTATGAATAATCTTATGACTAAGTTCAGATCTATCTTTGGCACTAATCTGATCTAAAGAAAATCTACGATAATTGCTACGAAGATTAACAAGAGAATCATAATTATAAGCTGTTGAGTAATAACAATCTTTAATTGCACTTTTATCAGGTTCTTTCATTCTACTATTAAGAAACCATTCTCCTGCAGAACCTTTTGTCCAGGGCTGTATATCACCACCCCACGCAATGATCAGATTCCAAATCGCAGTCTTTTCCTTACTATACGAACCGAAACACTCTTCAACTGACCCTTGTAAAAAAATCAACTTATTATATTTATTATATGTAGTTACTATCCACAAACCTAAAAACAAAACAAGTGTAAGAGAAAACAAAGCAGAATTTATTATAAAATCCTTTGGTGATTTAATTTTAAAAAAAATGATTAAATAAAAAACTAAATAAAAAATTAAATGTACAGGTCTAAAAAAGACAGAACCAATTAAAAATAATCCACTCATAAAATAATTCAACTTATTTGATGATAGTGGATTTCTAAATAAAAAAAAAGTAGCAAATACCAAAAAGGAAACACCAAAACTATCCGATAATCCAAAATGATCCCAATTACAAGTAAAAGTGCTGATTGCAAAAAGAAAAAAAGTAAAATAAAAAGCTTTTTTAGACCCAAGAATATTTTGTGCTGTAATCGCAAGAAGGTAAACGGATAAAGTACTGAGCATAAACTGTATTAAAACAACAAAAGTTTTACCCCATTCAGACCCAAAAAGAAAAAATAATGGAGCATAAATCGGTAAAAGACCCGGCATTCTACAATATGAGTTGTAACTTCCATTAAGAACAAAATTTTCAACAGGCAAATAATAGCCACCGGTATCACCACTACAAATAAAAATTTTGTTTACAATAAATTCCTTTGACCAATTTTGATAATACAAAATTGAAAAAACTAAGAAAAGAATAGCCCTTATTATGAAAGCATAACCTATCCATTTAATAGCAAACTTATTTTTATAAAGAAAATCTTTCAATTGTACTAAGACAATAAATCCAATACCGATTCAATTACAAAGGAAACATCTTCTTGTTTCATCGGAACGTACAAAGGGAGGACAATCGAATTATCACACAAATCTTCAGAAATTGACAATTTAAGATTAGAGTATTCTTTTTTATATGCAGTTTCCCTATGAGCGGTCATAATACCGCGGCGGGTAGAAATTCCCTTATCAAGCAATTTCTGCATAAGTTCATTTCTTGTTAACCTTCCGCCGGGAATAATGTAAAGCATGTAAGATTGCCAGTTAGTAAAATATCCTTCGGACTCTTTTGGTATCCTAACAGTTTTTATTCCTGAAAATGCTTGATTGTATTTGTAAGCAATCTTTCTTCTCTCTTCAATTAACCAATCCAGCTTCTCCAATTGTTTTATTCCTACAGCAGCTTGTATATCAGTTAACCTATAATTATACCCAAGCTCTAAATGGTCTTCAAAAATTAAAGTTTTAGATGAATGTCTAACCCTGTCATTAACTGACATTCCGTGTTGCCGCAACAATTTAAGGCGTTCATAATATTCATGGCTACTTGTTGTAATCATTCCTCCATCACCGGTTGTTAAAACTTTTCGAGGATGAAAAGAAAAGCAAACCAAATCGCTATGGGAACCAATTTTATCTCCTTTATAAATTGAACCAGCTGCGCAGGCAGCATCCTCAATCAACTTCAAATTATATTTCTTACATAATGATTTAAATCCATCTATATCTGCAGGTAACCCAATCTGGTGCACAATGAGAATTGCTTTGGTTTTTGACGTAATCAACTTTTCAGCAGATTCCACATCAATATTAAAACTAAAAGGATCGACATCACAAAAAATCGGCTTTGCACCAACGTATCTAATAGAATTTGCAGTTGCTATATAACTCAATGATGGGCAAATGACTTCATCACCTTCTTTAATTCCTGAAACAATAAAAGCTAAATGCAATGCGGTAGTACAATTTGAAACAGCAACTGCAAATTTGGCCCCGGTATATTTTGCAAACTTTTCTTCGAATTCTTGAACGCGTGGTCCTTGAGTTATCCAACCAGATAAAATTGTATCATGAGCTGCCTTAGCATCTTCTTCACTTAAAAATGGTTTAGCGACTGGTATCATAAAGATGTCGATTTGTTATTTTGTTTTTCGAAGTACCAATCAGATAAAAGTTTCAATCCCGTTTCTAATTTGATGATTGGCTCAAAGCCCAATAAATTTTTAGCCTTAGAAATATCAGCAATCCTTCGGCTAACAGGATTCACTGTATTTTCTTCCCTGAATTCAGGTTTTAAATCAAATTTATTAACCGTAATTAAAATCTCTAACAATTCTTTTAATGAAGTTTCACGATTGCAACCAACATTAAAAACTTCATCCGTTACATCAGAATTTAATGCGGCAATATTTACCCTGGCTATATCAGACACATACACAAAATCCATTGATGTATTTCCATCTCCAAATATTAATGGATTTTTTCTATCCCTTATGCAATCAAGCCACTTAATCATCACTTCAGTATATTTTCCGTCAGTATCCATCCTGGGCCCATAGACATTGAAATAACGAAGTGCCACATAATCCAAATCATACATAAATTTAAAGCTCCTGAACAATTGTTCACCCCACAATTTCGCTCCGCCATAAAATGTTTGATTATTGTAGGAATTATCAGTTTCAGGAGTTGGAAAATTTTGTGCAAGACCATAAACGGAAGCACTGGAAGAATATATTATTTTTTTTATCTTATACTTCTGACACAATTGTGCCAAATTAAAAGTTGCCTTAAGCATAACATCAAAACCTTCTGATGGATCTGCAGCGCATGCATTAATTCTTAAAGCTGCCATATGGAAAACATAATCTACACCCTTAATACATTTTTCCAAAAGTAAAACATCTCTAATATCACCTTCAACAAAATTTATTTTTGGATTTTTATAAAAAGAATTCATATTTTGATATGATCCTCTAATTAAATTATCCAAGATAATAATTTGCTTGGGTTCGTGTAGAAGTAATTCTTCAACAACATAAGAACCAATAAATCCTGCACCGCCTGTTATGAAAATGACAGAATCTTTTATTTTATTCATAAATATTTTGAAAGTTTGGATTAATTTTCCCTACAATTTTTTTTCAAATAATTCAGACGCACTTTCAATATGATATAACGATCTTTTTCTCGACTCCTCAAGATTTCGCCAAAGATATTCCCCAAGTACACCAATCATTAGCATTTGAATACCACCAAGAATCAGAACCACTACCATCATGCTGGTCCAACCTTGAATTTGAGTATTAAAAACAAGCTTTAAAAAAATAACAATTGAAGCATAAAAAAACCCCCCCAATGCTGTAATTAAACCAATTATAGACATAAACCTCATTGGCAAATAGGAAAAACCAACAAATGCATCTATAAAAGCATTTATCTTTTTACTTAACGTCCATTTCGACTTTCCTCTTAATCGTGCTTCTTTAATATATTCAACTCCCGTTTGATTGAAACCCATCCATGCTATTAATGCCCCCAAACTAGGTTTTGAACCAGCTTCTTTAACAAGCTTTTTATAAACCTTTTTATCTAATAAGGCAAAATCAGCCCCGGAATAATTCAAATTAGTAAATCTATTAAACAATAAATTGAAAATTTTGGAATTCAATCTAGTTAATAATGATATTCCTTCAATTTTTTTCCTTAAAGCCCAAACTACGTGATATCCTTGTTTAGCCTTCAATAACATTGCATTGATAAGTTCAGGTGGATCTTGTAAATCTGCAGCAAGAAAAACCGCGTAATCACCATCTGCATAATTTAATCCGGCAAGAATTGCAATATGACTACCGGAATTTTTCGATAATCTTAAAAAATTAATACTATTTACTTCCTCACAAATATCTTTAATTATTAATGGTGTTTTATCTAAACTGTGGTCATCAACAAATATAACTTCAGGTTCAATTCCACTTAGTCTCATCTGGTCCATCATTTTAAACAATCTCTCCTTTAACGATGGTAAATTTTCCTCTTCATTATACACAGGAACAATTACGGATAACCTAAGATTCTGAGTGCTCATATTTCTTTAATTTTGCTAGAGTCTTTTAGAATTTCTTTTAAGCATTTCGCACAATTAACCACTTGACTCAAATCGACAACATTATCTACCCACAAATTTACTACTCTTCGTGCCAACTTTTCTGCATTTGGGCATTTATCTGTGCTTCTGAAGAAAGTATTAACTGACCAATACAAATTAGATACATGGAAACCCTTTTTTCGAAGTGATTCTGAAATAGCTACTTGATCCAACATTTCATCAAGCAAAAATGAAAATCTCCAACATACACCACTCTTATTTCCATTTGCTAATACACTGTGATTTGTAAATTCATTGAAGATTTCAGAATAAATATTTGCTTTAACAATCCGTGAAGATAAATTTTCTTCAAGTGAATTAAAATCAGAATGCAGTTTATCAGTTAATGTGAAAGATTTCAAATACAAATCTTTATAGTTTTTGGCTATTTCAGGGAACCAAGAATCGATTAAAATATTTTTGTTTAACCGAATTAGACTTACTAGTCCATGATGAATATTTCTATAACTTAAAGCAAGTTGTGACTTCAGTTCAGAATTATCTAATTCTATTGCATTCCATGTTTTTTTATAATCACAATTAATTATTGGTTTTTTTGAAACCAGAGCTCCACCACCAAATTCCATAATTTTCGTTTTATTAAAACTACAAATGGTGTAGTCACCAACAGAACCAGCCCAAGATTGATCAGGCAGTACAGCACCAAAAGCATGGGCAATATCTTCTATAAGAAAAATATTTTTTTCATCACACCAATTTTTAATTTCAGTAAGATCAGCCGTGTTTCCATATAAATGGATAAAAACTACTGCAACAGTATTTTGATTTACAAGAGATTTAATTGAATCAAGGTCGACCAGCCCACTATCCATATTTACATCAGCATACCTTGGAATAAGACCGGATAGTAATGCTGTGTTGGTTGGAGTGGAACATGAAATTGCAGGCAAAATTACTTCAGGAGAATTGTTTGTTTTTGCCTTACTGATTATATCATTAAATGCAAGTAAAAAAGCAGTAGCTCCTCGTCCTGTCCAAATTAATTCTTGCGACTTAAATCTTTCCAATATTTTGTGCTCCGGATCTTTCAATTCAGTATAACTGTCTAATATTTTATAATTAAAGAAAATCATTTTCTAGACCATTTGCTTCTGAACAAATTTCCTATCTGATTAATTGTAACAAATTCGTAGCATATACCCGCTGAATTAATTTTTTCAATAAACAATTGAAGATTAATATAGAAGTCCAACTGATTTCCCGAAAAAAGCAGATCTCCTTTACGACTTTTCATTAATTCATCAGGATGACAAACAAAATTCCAGCAAAAGGGTTTATTAATAAAGGAATTAATATCTATTCCTCTTAACCAATTTGAAAAATATTCTTTTTTAACGGCAAGATTCATATATCGAATTTTAGTTGCCTTATCATAACCTGTTTTGGTAAGCCAAGAAGACATTGGAATTTCAATTAAACTTCCTTCTTTTGATGCAACCTTATTCAAATTGTTTTTATCAGGGAAATAAGGCTGTTGAGGGGAATCTAGCCAGTTAATTGGATGTTCCGGCATTCTGGAAATTCCAGGAATTGCAGTGCTATCGTTTAATATGCCAAAAGACTCCAGTGTCGCAAAAGTTTTAATTGTATGCCAGCCCTCACCGTTTCTAAATGAGTAAAATTTTAAATCTCTTTTGTTTATTAGTTGCCATGTTTTTTCCAATGCATCACAATTAAAGGAGTCATCAATACTAATTTTATACTCTCCATTAATAAATTCGTAAATATGAGGATGCCATGCTAATTCATGACCAAGGCTTTCAAATTCTCTCCATTTGTTGTAGTATTTTTCAAATAAAAAAAATGAATCACCACAAAATTTTTCAATCTGGTCATCTATTCGTATGAACCACGTAAAAGGAATAATCTTTTTAAAGTTATCTGATAAGAAATAAGGTAAACTAAGAATTTCCTCAAGACCAACAAAAGAAGATGCGTTTCGATTTGCCGTTATACCACTAAGACCGTCTGGATCAGTATCGAAAGTGAGGGAAATGTAATGCATTGAAACTACCAAACAAAATCAGGAGCATCCATTTTAAACAATTGAATACAAAATTCAAATGGTCTGTGATCATGCCTTAACAACACCCTCTTTGTAAGTGACTTGGCATGTGAAAATATTTTTTCAGGAGAATAATAAAACAACTCATCATTTTTGAAATCAACATATTCAGACATCATGTCTATGCTTATTCCGACTTTGCAATGTTGAAAACAAATAGACATCATCTCCTTCATTACCTCCATATTATCTGAGGTTTCATATCTGTTATTTAGAACCTGTGATAAAACAATATTGTCAAACTCTCCACCAATACCATCATCGAAAACATTTCTTTTATAAAATTTTGCTTCCTTATAATTATGGTTGCAAAAATCAACATACTCTGAAACAATGTCATATCCGGTGTACTGAAATCTCTGATTTGTACTCTTTAAATAATTATAAAAATCTCCAAGACCGGAACCGATGTCTAGAACAGAAGGATATTCGGTCTTTATAGAGGAGGCGTGAACTTTGTGTCTCATATTCTGTTTCTCAACTGAACCTGATTTCAGAGAGTCGAAGCCAAGGCCAAATTCTTGAATTCTTTTTCTGTATTTTTCTCCAACCGAAAAAAGATCTTTCTCTGATAATTTAGACATGATTTATAAAAATTTAATTTTATTCTTAGCCGCTTTCGCTTTCTCAATTGCAAGCTCTCTAGTTTCGGCGGAGCTTACAATGTAACCTGGGCGATCCGCATCTCCGGCAATATCACCAACCACTTTTCCATTTTCCATTTTAAAACCAAGGTCTAAAATTCCATCTGATGATTTCGCAATATCTAAATTCTCAATTCCGCGAAAAACTCCGACGGGAGCATTAAAAAACTTATAACACGAGCCCCTTTGAAAAATCGGTTCAATATTTAAGTTTTTATTCAGAAGAATTGAAGCGAGTGCAACCGGCATACAGATACCACTGACTGCTTCAACAATGTATCCAAAAATATGCCCCCCACCCGGCCTTCCACCCATTTCAACTAAATAAATTTCATCACCATCTATCATACACTCTGCGTGGAAAGCGCCATTTTTAATTCCAAGAGATTCAATTGCCTCATGAATTAATTTATCTAATTTATACTGAGTTGATTCATTTAACTTTGCCGGGTAATTCAAAGCCATTGCCACTTTAAATCGTGCATGGTCCTGATGTTCCTTATCTGAACGTGCTAAAATTTTCGAGATTCCATTTTGAACTAGACCTTCCACTGTCACTTCAAAACCTCCAACTAATTTCTCAATAATAAATCTTCCGTTCCTATTGTTTTCTAATGCAAACTGAATGGCAATGGAAATATCGTCCTCATTATTTATTGCACTAACACCTTTACTTCCCCAATTTAAACACGGCTTAATAATGCAAGGAATTCCAATTTTATAAATAGCATTTCGAATTTCACTAACGTCAGAAACTACAATAAATTCTGGTTGAGAAAGATTCATTTGTAGCCATGCCTCCCTCATCAATCCCTTGTCTGTACATTTTTTCGCGACCTCAAGGGAGTGATATGTTAAGCCAAGTTTTTCTGAAGCATAGGCGGCAGAAAAAACTCCAGCATCGTTTACAGCAATAATTGCACTTACGTTTTCATCTCTCGCATACTTAAATATTGCTTCAGGGTCTGCTATATCTATCGCACGAAAATTATCTGCAACATCAAAAGCAGGTGCATCAGGATTTTTATCTGCAACGCAAACAAAATAACCGGCCTTTTGCAAAAGAACAATATTATTGATCATTAAGCTACCGGCGCCTAGATGTAAAATTTTTTTAGTTGTAATGTCGTTCAGCAAATTTTAAAAATCTTGTAATTCCTTCATCAATATTATCAATTGATGCTGCAAAGGTAAGCCTTAAAAATCCGCTACCAGATTCTCCATAAATTTTTCCATCAACCATTGCAGTATTTTCTTCTTCTAATAATTTTTCATTAATATTATCAAATGGAAGATTTAACTTATTTAACCCAACAAAAAAATAAAATGCTCCGAAAGGCCTGATAAATTCTAGAGGCAATTTAGATTCGTTCATTTTTTCCAAAATAAATTCTTTACGGTTTTGATATACTAAATTCATTTTAGTCATTTCTGAAAATAATTCTTCATTCATTAAAACATCTGCCAGACCTTTTTGAATTGTAGTAGAAACATTGGTTACCGTAAATTGAGTCATTTTATTCACTTGCTTTATAACATTTGGGGGTGCAATTAAATATCCCAAACGATAACCAGTCATTGCATGAGATTTTGAAAAGCTGTTAATAGACAAAATGATATTTTTCCCTTTATCAAATAAACGCCCATTGTAAATTTCCTTCGAGTTATCGCAAATCGTATCGTAAACCTCGTCAGTAATTATCCATATATTATTTTCATATGCCCAGTTTACAATTTTGTCCATGAATTCAATGCTAGCAATTGATCCAGTAGGATTATTAGGGAAATTAATTAGTATAGCTTTTGTTTTAGAAGTCCTTAATTTTTCAAAATCTTCAACGCTTGGTAAAAAATTATTCTCATATGAAGTAGATAATTGAATTACCTTAATACCTGAAGACTCGGGTAGATTAATATGAGTTGGCCAAGCCGGCGTTGGTATTATCAACTCATCACCGATATTAAACAAGGAAGCAATAATTGAGTAGAATGCATGAATTCCTCCATTAGTTACAATAATTTCTTCATAAGGATTTACAATTATTCCTTTGGTTTTATTGACGTATTCAGCTATTTTTTCTCTTAATTCAGGAATACCCTTTGAGTCTGAATAATGCGAGAAATTATTTGAAATAGCTCTTTGAATAGATTCTTTAATCAAAATAGGAGTATCAAAATCCGGATCACCTGTATGCAAAGGAATTACCTTGCAACCACCTGCCTGCATAGACCTTATTTTATCTGCAAAACCAACAGTCTTTGAACCTGATGATTGGGAGAGAAAATTATTGTATTGATTAATCACTAAATGAAATCTCCTTTAATCGTTCTCTTAAAGCGGGAGGAAGCACATCCTGATTCGTCAAATATTTTTTTAAACAGACTGTATCATAGGTTGACCATTTTAAGGTGTCAATGCAATAAAACCATATATCTTCTTGTAATTCTATTAAATCCATTTTTTTTAAGGTATCTGCATTAATAATATCCTTATTAATTAAGGTACAGCCAGAATCATCACAAACCATAATTCCACCATCAATTTGATTACGATTAGCATTAATAATATTCTCTTGATCTGTAGTTATGCTGACAGGTTTATTATAACAACCCAAAGGAGTAAAACCTTTACACCAAACAGAATAACCATGTTTTTTTAAGTTAGGTATATCCCTCAACATTCCATTAACAACAATTGCCTTTACCCTTTGATAAAGTAATAAATACTTCGCTACAAGATCACCGAAAATAGCTTTATCGCTACAATTAACTGCATCAACGTAAAGTATTATTCCCTCTTCAACATTTTGTATTTGTTCATGAAGCGACCAGTTAGATTCATTATGAACATACACATATTTAACCTTTCCGCAAATATGTTTTCCTTCGTTCAATGCTGAAAAGCCGGCTAAAACTCCGGTCTTGTCCAATGCATCTGCAACTTCTGTAGAAGAGATTCTATTTCTTTCAATAATTTTAATGATTTCCTTTTCCATAGAAATTAGAATTTATTTATTGTTTCGATAACATAATTAACCTGTTCATTTGTGAGCTCGGCAAACATAGGAAGTGATAAACAATTTTCTGCAAGGAATTCGGAATTTGGAAAATCACCCTTTTTGTACCCAAGATGCGAATAAGCTTTCTGTAAATGACAAGGTACAGGATAATGAAAACCCGGAAATATGCCTTTTTCATTTAAATATTTAACCAATTCAACTTTTTCATTGCAAGTAACCACGAAAAGGTGATAGTTTGAATCTACCCATTCCGGTTGCCTTTGCATAATTATTTTCTTGTTAATTATTTTAGATTGATAAAGCCGGGCAATTTCCCTCCTACGATTATTCCAGTTTTCTATGTACTTGAGCTTTACAATAAGCGAAGCAGCCTCAAGACCTCCCATACGCATATTGAATCCAATTTCATCATGAAAATATCTTTTTACACTTCCATGATTTCTTAGAGATTTTAAATGTTCTGCAATTTTTTCATGATTGGTAGTTAAACCACCAGCCTCCCCACAAGCGCCTAAATTTTTACCCGGATAAAAACTATAGCAGGCTATTTCTCCAAATACTCCAACTGTTTTTCCTTTATACCGAGATCCTTGTGCTTGTGCAGCGTCCTCAATGAGAAATAAATTGTGTGCTTTGCAAATTTTTAAAACAGAATCAATATCGAATGGCTGACCATATAAATGTACACCGATAACTGCTTTGGTTTTTGGAGTAATTGCTTCTTCAATTTTTAAAGGGTTAACCTCCCAGGTATCCTCAGCACAATCAACAAAAACAGGAATAGCACCTGAATAGGAGACGCCCCAAGCCGTTGCAATAAATGTGTTGGCAGGTATAATTACTTCATCACCTTTACCAATTCCTAATGTAAGCATAGCGAGATGCAAAGCAGAAGTACCATTATTAACAGCTATTGAATATTTAGACCCTATGTAATCTGAAAACCCATTTTCAAACTCCTCCACAAATGACCCTCCGGAAAAGGCAGTATTTTCGTAAACCCTTTCAAAATATTCAAACACTTCATTTTTGATCTGACTATGTTGACCCTTTAGATCAAGACAAGGTATATTGTAAATTGTCTCACTCATAACTTTAATTTTTGTTGATTCAAATTTTTGATACTGAGGCAATGGTCATAAATTTTTCTTTGAATTTTAAGAATGGAATTTCAATAAGTTGATAAGAAAGAGCGGAAATCAAAATAGTAAAAACAATTGAACCGCTGTAAATTATTATCTGAGAAAACAAACTATTATAATCAGCACAATAAATCTTTACCAACTTAATCACTACCACAATTGATATAAATTGATACATATAAATACCGTAAGAAATTCTTCCCAAGTAATCTAACACAAAATTATTTAATGAAATTATCTTTTTTGGTGCAGAAGCTAGATATACAATAATTGAAATGAATAATACCGAATAAATATCTTGCGCATGAAGCAATTCTTTTTTTGAAATCATAAAAAATACCAACACAGAACAAACAATTAAAAAAAAGAAATGATTATGGAGTAAATACAAAACCTGCTTTACTCTGTAAAATAAAACCCATGCTCCTAATGCTCCCATTGCCATCGGACCAAACCTGAACATTGAAATATTTGGCAGCCTAAAACTAGGTCCTATAAAAATATCATAGATAAAAAAAATGGAAAAGGTCCCTGAAAACAAAACCAATGAAGTCCATTTGTTACGAACTAACCAAGGCCAAGCAATGTAAAATTGTTCTTCTACACCTATAGACCAAGTTTGAGCTAGCATCGGAATTTCACCGAACATTTGAATAGCAACATTAGGAAGAAAAAAAATAAAAAGTAAAAGTTTTTGATTGAAATTCTGATCAATTTCTGCAGATCCTGGCAATGATGTTATACTGAATGATGGAAAAAAGAATAAACCAATAAGTACAACAAGGAAATATACCGGCCAAATCCTAAGAATTCTACGCATATAAAACTTTCTTTTAGAAATCCTTCCTTTTTCTTTTAGTTCAGATAATAAAAGATAAGTAATCAAAAATCCGCTCAATGTAAAGAAAAGTGTAACACCACTAGTTCCTATAAGACCTAAGCCATTAGCTGTCCATACAGATTTAACTCCTAAAATTAGTTTTGTGTATTCAATATGATGAAGAATTACAATAAAGGCGGCTATAAATCTCAATCCGTTTATATTAGGAAAAAATATTGGATTTGACACTCTAACTTAAAGCGATTTTATTCTAGCCGGGTTTCCAAATACTACTGCATTTGGAGGAACATCTTTTGTTACAACTGCCCCTGCTCCAATCATTGCATTTTCACCAATTGTGACACCACATAAAATAGTAGCATTGCTTCCAATTGAAGCGCCTCTATTAACAAAAGTTTCAATCAATTTCCAATCAGATTCCGTTTGTTGAGAGCCGTCAGAATTTGCAGCTCTGGGAAAAAGATCATTTGTAAACATCACTCCATGTCCAATAAAACAGTTATCGGCAATGTGTACACCTTCACAAATAAAACTGTGACTTGATATCTTACAATTTTTTCCTATGCTCGCACCTTTCTGAATTTCCACAAACGTACCAACTTTAGTATTGTCATCTACAGTACAACCATAAGCATTAACAAAGCCAAAAAAACGTACATTTTTACCAACCTTTACTTTAACTATTTTTTTTGTACCTTCTTCTAAATTGATTTCATTCATGTAAGTAAAATTTCTTTACCATTAGTTTTTAAAGATTTTTGTGCCGCTTCCAATATGGTAACCACCTTTAATCCGGAGTAGCAATCAGAAATTGGGCTACAATTATTTCGAACTGAATTAACAAAATCTTCCGCCATTGAACCCAATGCTTCTTTAGAGCTTATTTTCGGAATAAAAACATCTCCGGTCCTGTAGTCCACCAAAATTTTTCTTCGTTCTTCCTCTGTTTTATATTCAAAACCTGAATCGTAAACTCGAATTTTTTCAGTAGGATCTAGGTCATTAAAAACCATCATTTTTTTATCTCCACCTATAAGCATTGTCCTAATTTTTACCGGAGAAGTCCAAGAACAATTAAAATGTGCAATAAAACCAGATGAATAATTAACTGTCAAATAAGCAATATTTTCCAAACCATTTCTCGTGTGCGATATTCCGGTCGCATTAACACTATGAGGTTTATCATCAACTAAATAATTCAAAATGGATATGTCATGCGGAGCTAAATCCCAAAGCACATTGATGTCAGCCTGAAAAAGACCTAAATTAATTCTTGTTGAGTCTAGATATCGAATTTTCCCTATAACATTATTGCTAACCAAATCCTTCATTTTCATAACCGCGCCAGTATATAGAAACGTATGATCAACCATAAGAACCTTATTTCTTTTTATTGATTCATCTATCAGTTTTTTTGCTTCATCAACAGTGGCTGTAATTGGCTTTTCAATCAAAACATGCTTTCCGGCTTCCAGAGATTGAATTGCTAATTGAAAATGACTAAAAACCGGAGTGGCTATAACTACTGCATCTACTTCCTTATCATTCAATATTTCTTGAAAATTTAAGGTGCAGATAACCTGTGGAAAATTTACCCTGTATGGCGCAAACCTATCAACTGTTAAATCGCACAAATACTTAATTCTGCAAGAAGTCAAAGAATTGAAATTTCTCACCAAATTGGCACCCCAATAACCCAAACCAACAATCGCAACATTCATTTAATTAAAGTAAAATCATGAAAAATGTCGAATTTTTCAAATTTAATGAATAAAATCACAAAACATTTTGAAAATTATGACAAATCCTGTCTGAAAAGAAAAATTTGAAATACAAACTATAAACTTAAAATGAACTAGTAAAATATCTTTCTTACTATTATTTCATTCTCTGTTTGTACTTTAACAAGATAAAATTGATTATGCTCAGGCAAAGACAACTGTAATAATTCATCTTTTACAACTATTGATTCACCTCTTGTCAACTCCTGTCCCAAAATATTTAAAATAGAAATATTTACATTTTTCGAAGTTGCTAAATTAAATTTAACAAAAACTCCCGAACCATTATTAAATACCAAGGTGTTATCATTTAAATCGTTATCTGAATCTGATACAATGTTTCTATTGCAATCCGAACGATTTTCAAAATGAATTAAAAATCTCTCAATTTCTGATGTATCAATACAGGAAAAACTGTATGACTTTTGATTGTTCAAATAAACCCTTTCCCCATTACGCAAGTTTTCAATCCAGATACAATTATAAATGTCGAATGAATGAGTAATGAAATCTAAATTATGAACTCCAACAACGCCGGGTTTAACATGCAAGGTAACGCTTTTATTTTCTCCTTCGTTTCCCGATTTATTGAGTAATAGTTTTTCACCATCCGAAGATGTTGTCCAAATATTATCTGCAAAATTGAAAATATTAGGCAGATAAGGTAAATCATAGTTAAAATCAAACTTATTACTCGCGTCTTTAGCAAAAGAAATGGACGTCTCAGCACCAAGACCGTTAACATCATTTCTAACTTTAACTTTCAAAAAAGCTTGATTGTTTTCAAGTCTGGTAATACTGGGTAAACTTGAAACATTTTTCATGCTCTCAGTAAAATTAATCACACCACCGGTACTATTTACCACAAAACCTTGATTTGGCGAAATCGGACCTGAACTTTGCACTGAGGCGCCATTTGGAAGCATCATATAATAACCCGCTGAGTTTATATTTGTATTACTCGCTGCTAGCGCAGTGAAATCTATAGGACATGCATACGGGTTACCAACAAGAGACTGACTACTGTATGGGCCACCAACTATTAATGAAGGTGAGGATACATTGGAAAAGTTTGGAGTTCCTACGCTATTATAAATTAAAGGAGACAATAACTGAGTTGGGTTATCACCTACATAAACACAAAAACCTCTACCCGGGGTTAATGGCTCGGTAATTGTAGTAACTGCCACCCATCCGGTATTCATCATTTTATATACCGACCTATAAACTCCACAACATGCATTACCATCATTATTACCTGTTACTCCACTAGTGTAAAACCTTGGGTCATTGTCCCAGTCAGCAAGTGTGATTCCGCTAATAGGTGAAGAAAGATATTGCCATCCGGTTTGAGCAGGACCATCAATATATGAATCAATTGTCCAACCGGTCCCTGATAGAGAACCTATAACCGGTCCTATTCTTCCGTACTGCGTTGGCGAAGACGCGACAAGACGAATTGTACCTGAACCTGATGTTCCAATATTACCCAATGAATCAGTTAATAAATTTGTTACAAAAGTATTTCCGGTAACTGAAACACCTGCCGCGTTTCTAATTACTAAATCGTAAAAGGTCGGAATACCCGAACCTGAAATGGTTTGTGGAGACGAACCAATGAATCTGAATTTTCCATTACGCGGGTTAACGGTAGCACCGGCATTAGTAGTCATATTTCCGGTTATATGACAAGTAAAATTAGATGCAGATAAATCAAAGCTACCGCTGTTTAATGTTAGTGATCCACACTGAATATCAGAACCAAGTGTTAAACTTGTCGATGGACTGACTTGCACTGTTGCTAATCGTTCGGTACCTCCGGTTCTTGTTACTGTTGGTGAAGTTCCAGAAAAAGTTACTATACCCTGATTGGTTAAATCATTTGAAGCTGCAGTACCATTGTGTACCCAGTTTCCATTACAATTTATGTTGAATCCTGCACAATTTAAGACAACATTGGATGCAATTGTAAAATTACCATTGGTAGTAATTGCACCAAGTAAATTTTTGGTCCCGTTTAATGAACCTGAACCGTTATCAATGGCAAGGTTATGATAAGTTAGGGATCTAATACTAGTAACATTAATACCAGTATAAATTACCGTATTAGGATTTGCATTCGCAAGCAAAGTACCGCCTGAAAAGGCAATATTTCTTCCTACAGTAAAGGTTGAGTTTATATCGTTGTTAAATGTGGAGCCGGAATTAAGTGTGGTTGATGTTAGGGTTCCGGTTGTAAGGTTACCAAAGTTGTTTAGGGTGGCACCGCTAGTTAATGTGAAGTAGGCACAGGAAACTGTTGTACCTGACAGAAAATTTCGAGTTCCAGAAATTCTGATATTCCAATTAATGTAGGGAGTTGTAGAGGAAACAATTGGATTGACAGAATTAAAATTTGCTGTATTATTAAGAAACCATTGCGAAGTTCCAACTACTCTAACAACACCTGAGTTAGTGAAGTCACCGTTAATAGAGACAGTGCCACTAACGTTTAAGGTATCCCCGGCGTTTATTGTTAAACTTTTTACTTGTGCACTTGTAGGCATAGAACAAGTAAAATCAATTATAACATCATCATCGCCATCAGGAACACCGGGTGAAGTTGGATCGGTTCCGGACAATAATGTCCATGAGGTTATGTTCCACCAGTTGCCATTTCTAACCTTGTTAACAAAAACTGCCTGGGCACTAAGCAAATTAACACCAAATAAAAAAAGAAAAAATATTAAAAAGTTTCGCATTTAACCCAATAGGTAATAACAGGTATAAAAATAAGAAAAAATAACAAAAATAAAAACCAAAACTAAAAAAATTCTAAAAAGTTCACTTCATACAACTAAAAATAACTTTTTTCATTTAATAACCAATGATCCTAAGGGGCTATTATTCTGATTTTAGTCGAAACAGTAAAAAAATTGTATACGATGCAGAAATTTTTAAAACCTAATGTTTTGATTAAAAACTTTTTAAACCAATTCATTCCAAAATTATTTGCAACCTTCCATTTATCGTTAACATGGGCATTAAATATTGATGCAGAATCAATTAAATCATATAAACTTAATTCTATTAAGGTAACAACTAAAAAATCGTAAAGCTTATCTAAGCTAGAACTTTCGAATATTAAACTTTTTTTCTGAATAAAATCAATAATCCCTAAACGAACTAAAATATATTGCCTAAGCCTTGTTTTAGGATTACTTTTTGAAATCTGACCTAATTCGCGCTCTCTTACAATTGTCAAATGATTTTTATCATAAAGATACGTAAAACCGTTGGCAATCAAACGAAACATTAATTCAGTTTCCTGTGAACTCAAATAATTTTCGTTCCACCCACCTACTGAATCTAAAGAGCTTTTCCTCCATAAATTTGAAGAGGTAATACCTGCATTTCCGATAAAAACAGAAATAAGGCCATTTTCATTAACCTCTACTTTCTTATCAAGACCTTTCAAGTCGCGCTTTAAATAAGCACCAGCAATAAATGATACTTCAGGTTTTGCCTTTTTAGCTATTTCAATTTGATTTGCTAATTTGTAAGGGTCAAGAATATCGTCAGCATCGAGAAATTGAATCCAGGTAAAAAC
>JBKCIQ010000004.1:0-12876 GCA_046302135.1 Bacteroidota bacterium
GGCAGAATTTATAATCGTCTCATTTTATTGATCCATTCTCTTGCCTCACTCTCCGATGAAAATATCTCAACTCGCTTATTGGTTTTGCTGATGTGTTTAAAATAATTAGCATTGATTCGACTGGCGAGGTTTTTAACTACAACCGCAACAATCTGTTCACCCGCCATCTGACCTTCTCTCATTAAAATTTCGTTAGCTTCGTTGCTCGCATTTGTTCCTATGTTTGCGAACACGAGTAAAGGTTTTTTTTGATAATCCTTAATTTTGTTTAAACTGAGCCGTATTTCACCAAGGCTTTCTGAATCAATAGTTGCCTCTTCCATAATGTGAATCACCGTGATTTCTTCCTCAATTTCTATTCTGTATTTATTTACCATTACACCTTTACTAAGTTCTCACAATATTAATTTTTAATAGCATACAAGAATAAATTTTAACTAAAAAATAGGTGATTTAACATCTTAATTATTAATTTCCTAAAAGCTGATGTGCCAACTTTTCAGCTTGAACCCTTATTTCTCTAACAGCAGTTGATTCCCATAGCTCACCTTTTAATGTTACACCAATAGTGAAAATTTTTTTGCTATCAATTTCGTTTTTACCAATAACATTGAATGTCTTTAAATTCGTAGAAATTCCAAGTTTAAGTGGGTCTTGCTGAATTATTCCTTTCGTAAAAAGTTGTTTCAATAATTTATTGGTAGATTTTGTTAAGTCTGTTTGAGGACCGGTACAATTAATAATCCTTGAAGCATGGATTTCTTTTTCTTTTTTTTCTGTTTTACAATAGTAAGAAATCCTAAATTTTTCATTCTCATTTTCCATTCGTTTTATTTTACCCGCAATTATCTCTAAACGATTGTTTTTTTCAAGTGATTTTATCAAATAATGTGTCTCCGGCGGAATTCTGTGCCTTGCCACTCCCCACAAATGTCTGATTCTGGTAAAAAATAATTTCTTTTCTTGTGGTAAAAAATTTTTCCATATCTCCTGCGCATATGGCCTTAGGGTTTCTATTAGCGCTTCAGGTCCTTGTCCTTTTTGTTGGAGTAAATGCCTATGGTAGTTAAATAGTTTGACCAATTCATAAAGATTTTTTGGTTCTAGTTTTCCCCACTGATTTATGAATTCCATATTTACGGATTCAATTTTTTTATGCGGAAAAATGTTAAAGCCATGAGGAGAAAGTGAAATGATCTTACCTTCAAATCCGTTCTCTAATAAACCAATAACCGTATCAACCATTGTTAATCCATTTCCTATTAAAAGAATTGGAAATTTATCTGTGGTATTTTCAACTGCAGATTTAATCCATGGATTTTGGAAATACATGTCATGAGAAAAAATATTTGTAGGAATTAAATCCAGATTACCTGGTATGTCGTTTCCTGTGGCCAATACACATTTGTCAAACAAAATTTTTTCACCTTTAGCCAATAAAATTTCATTTTTTATTAAACATAAATCTATTGCATTCTCATTAATTACACTGATAGATATATTTTTTTCTAGGGCTCTTTTTTTCGCTTCATTCCAAACCGATGATAAATATTTACCGTACAGATTTCTCGGCACAAACAAATTACCGATTTCCGAAAGATTTTTGTCTGGAAATAACTTTTGAGAAATAATCCAGTTTAAAAAATGATCAGGATAATTTTCAAATGCACTAACGCCGGAAACTTTTACGTTTAAATAGTGTTCATTTGAATAGGAAGAATAGGCTAGCCCGGGACCAAGTTTTTTGTTTTTTTCGATAATGCTGATTTCAATAGGTATTAATGACTTTTCAATAAGTTGAACTGCAGTCATCATTCCGCTAAAGCCCCCACCGATTATAGAAATCTTAAGCATTAAAAAATCTTAAACAAAAGTGCAAAAAATAATCGGCGATAAAAATTACTTTAAACAGGCAAGTACTTTGTCCCAAAGTAATTTTCTATTTTGCAATGCCTTTTCGGCATAACTACCCGCTTCCTCCCATTTATCATCATCTTCTCCGCATAATTCTGAAACCATTGCAATTGCAAGTTTGCTGTGGTGTTCCCCGTCAATTTCAATATGTCTGTCAAGATAGTATTTGAAAACTGAAATTTCTTTCGGGAATTTCCTGTTAAGGTCATCTATCATTCGCATGAACATTCCCGGAATTAAATCTTCTCTTCCAAACGTAAATACGGAAGCAATTGCATGAGTTTTATCCGAGCTGATTACGTCAAAGGTAAAATTGACGAAATCTTTAGTTCCGTCAGGCGTATCCATATTATCAAGTATAAAATTAGACCTACTGCATTCTGTTAAGAGCTGTTTTATGGTTTTTGTATTTGCTCCGGCTTGTTCCATAGATCTTAAATACAATTCAAGGTGGCTTGTTCTCTTTCCATTTTCATCAATATCACTTTCTTCCCCTGTTACAATCTCATTGATGAGGTATCTTGTTTCAGGATTACCTACCGGTCTCCAAGGAACTTCAGTACAAGTTAATTTTTTCTGTAATGTTTTCAGTAAAGACATAAAATCCCATACTGCAAACACATGGTGCTCCATGAAGATCCTGATGTCTTTTATGTTTTTTATTGTTGTGTAGAGCTCATGATGAATGATTTCTTGTCGTAAGGGCTCTATTCTTTCTTTAAGTTTTTTAATTTGCTCTTCTGCGTAAATCATGAAACAATATTAATTATTTTTATAAATAAGAACGACTTAAACCAAGGTTTTAATTTGTTCTGAACACCATTGAAAATGATGCAAATGAAACAACTTATTCTATTTAGCCAACCCCAATTATTTGAAGGGGAAGTTGAAATAATTAATGAGTTGATGACCTTAGGAAAGTTTAATTTTCACATCAGGAAAAAATTATCTTCAAGGAATGAAATTGCCAACCTAGTCGAATCCATTGAGCCAAAATTTCGGAAAAGAATCGTTATACATCAATATTTTGAGCAGGCAGAAGAGTATGGTCTTTTTGGTATTCATTTACCTGAATCAGACAGATGGTCGCTATCTGGTATAGAAGGTAAAAAACATAATTTGATTTCAACGTCAATTCATGACCTAAGTCAATATGGTATCGAATCCAAAAACTATAAATACGTTTTTTACTCACCTGTATTTACATCCGTATCTAAGTCGGATTATCATCCTGCATTAAACCTGAATCAACTTGAAATGTGTTTAAATGAGTTAAAACCAACTAATCTTGTTGCACTCGGAGGGGTTAAAATTGAAAATTTTAAATCAGCTTTAAAACTCGGGTTCAATGGTGTGGCATTGCTGGGTTCGGTTTGGCAAAGTGAAAACCCTGTAAGTTATTTATCTGAATTCATTAAGGCGTTCAACGGAGTATCTAGATAAAATACTTTTTTATTAATTAGTCCGGAAATTATAATTGCCGCCTGTTTTGCAGTTTGACCTGATTTGCAATAGGTAACAATGTTTTTGATTTCCGGTTTCATTCTTGATTCCAAAAATTCATCAAGCTCGTATATAGGTATATTATCACCGCCAATATTAAAAACCTCGTGTTCCTCTTCGCTTCTTACATCAATCAAAAAATAATTTTCTTCATCTTTTTTTATTTCAGAATAAGAAATTCTTTCAGGCTTTGATATGCTATTTTTTTTTATTTCTTTGGCTGTTGTAATATTTTCCAAGATTGATTTTTTAATGGTAAACTTGGAAAACTGTGAATTATTTGAATTGTAAATTAAAAGTTTTCCGCTTAGCACTTCACCAATTCCTGTGATGATTTTAATTACTTCATTTGCTTGCAGACCTCCGATGATTTGAGGAAGACCCGGGCTTACTCCAATACTTGCACAATTATTTGAATCTGTACCCGAAGGTGGACTAGGGTATAGGCATTTGTAAGTTGGGCTATTTTCTCCGAAATGAAAAACGGAAACCTGCCCTTCATATGCCTCAATTGCGGCATATACCAAGGGTTTCTTTAGTTTACTACAAACCTTATCCAATAAATATTTTGTTTTGAAATTATCACTACCATCTACTACTAAATAAAATTTTTGCAAAATATTTTCTGAGTTTATATCTTCCAGTCTGTATTGGTAAATTTCCGTTTTAATATTAGGATTGATGATTTTTATTTTTTCTTGTGCGGCTAAAACTTTTAATTTCCCAATGTCTGAACTATCAAAAAGCAATTGCCGTTGTAAATTGGAAATGTTAACAACGTCATCATCTATAATTGAAATGTTTCCTACTCCTGCGCGTGATAAACTTTGTAAAACAGAGCAACCAAGTGCCCCGGCTCCTACAACCAATACTTTAGCATTACCTAATTTCAATTGAATTAAATGATCCCATCCTGGAAGAATTATTTGTCTGGAATAATAATCAATTTCCTCTGGACTCAATTTCTGCATATCTTATTTCGCAGTTAATGCCATGTCCCAGTTTTTCCACACAGCTTCGTAACCTAATTTTTGAATTACTCCGGCAATTTCATTAGGGCTTCTTTCATCGGAAATCTCAAATTGTTCAAGACTTTCACTACTTACTGAATAACCTCCGGGATTTGTTTTTGCACCCGCGCTCATATTAGTAACGCCAAGTGGTATTAGTTTTTCTCTCAATTCCTTGCGCTCTCTTGTACTTAATGTGATTTCTATTTCAGAGTCAAAAAGTCTTAAAGCGCATATGAGCTGTACAAATTCTCTGTCACTCATTATAAATTCAGTATTGTCTACACCTTCAGCAGGACGTATCCGTGGTAGAGAGATACTATATTGTGTTTTCCAGTATTTTTTTCTTAAATAATCAAGGTGTAGTGCAAGAAAAAAAGCCTCAGTTCTCCAGTTCTCCAATCCCAATAGCGCACCTAATCCAATTTTATGAATGCCGGCTCTGCCCAACCTGTCCGGCGTGTCTATTCGAAATTCGAAGTTTGATTTCTTGCCTTTAGGGTGATATTTTTTGTAATTTTCTTTATTGTATGTTTCTTGATAGACCAATACAGCATCAGTACCGGCATCAATCAAATCCCTATATTCATTCTCTTCAAAAGGTTGTACTTCAATTGAAAGATGAGAAAATAAAGGGCGGATTTTTTTTACTGAATTGAGAATGTAATTGAAATCCGCATGTATTTTATCCTCCCCGGTTACCAGTAAAATGTGTTCAAAACCTAAATATTTTATATTTTCAATTTCACTTTCAATTTCTTTTTCAGTAAGGGTCTTTCTAGGCACTTTATTACCAAGTGAGAAACCGCAATAAGTACAAATATTCTGGCACTCGTTGGATAAATACATCGGAACAAAAAGCTGTATGGTTTTCCCAAATCTTTTTACTGTTGCCTGATGACTTAGTTGAGCTAACTCTTCAATAAATTTTTCTGCGGCAGGGGATACCAAGGCCATGAAATCTTCAACGCTTCTTTTTTGTTTTCTAAGAGCAATAATAACATCAGATTCTTTTTTAGATTGAATGATGTTACTGATCTCATCCCAATAGTATTTTTCTGCTATGTCGGAAAAGTTACTGTGCATTAATAATTTTTCAATTCAGGTCTTCAAGAAATGAGGTTAGCGGACTACTTGCAACTGCTAATTGACTTTGTGTTGCAGGCGATGAGAGATATGCGCTTCTACCGGCCTCAACTGCCTTTTTAAATGCAAGTGCCATTTCCACAGGATTTCCTGCTACTGCTATTGCCGTGTTAACCAAAACTGCATCTGCACCAAGCTCCATTGCCTCTGCGGCGTGGGAGGGTAATCCAAGTCCTGCATCAATAACAACAGGAACTGAACTTTGATCAATAATGATCTCAATAAAATCTTTTGTCTTTACTCCTTTATTACTTCCTATTGGTGAACCCAATGGCATTACTGCGGCAACACCAACATCTTCAAGTCTTTTGCACAAAACAGGATCTGCATGTATGTAGGGTAGAACAATAAATCCCATTTTAACAAGCTGTTCTGCGGCTGAAAGAGTTTCAATAGGATCAGGCATTAAATATTTTGGGTCAGGATGAATCTCTAGTTTGAGCCAGTTGGTTTGTAGAGCTTCCCTGGCTAGTTGTGCTGCAAAAATCGCCTCTTTGGCGTTACGAACGCCGCTCGTATTTGGAAGTAAATTAAATTGGGGATGTTTAAGATGATCAAGAATATTCTCCGTGTTGGTGTGATTGTCAATTCTTTTCAACGCTACAGTTACAAGCTCACTCCCCGATGTCAAGAGAGACTCCTCCATCACTTTAAGAGAACCGAATTTCCCTGTTCCTGTGAATAGTCGTGAACCGAATTCTTTCCCTGCAATTATCAATTTATCCGGCATAGCAAAAAGAATTTATTTGAGTTTCGAATTCTGAAAATGATTTTTTCATATCTGAAGAGTAAGTAAGAAATCCGGAAACTGCCAATCCATAAACTCCTGAATTTAATAGGTCATTTGAGTCGTCTGGTACGATGCCTCCAATCGCATATACAGGTGGGTAATCTAAATGGCTCGATGATTTCAATATTGATTTGTACCCGTCAAGGCCAAGAATAGGACTTAATTTTTCTTTTGTATTTGTGAATCGAAATGGGCCCAACCCAATATAATCAACTTTTAATCTTGCCAATTGGATAACATCTTCCTGTGTATTTGCTGTCCCACCTAAAATAAATTTCCGTGAAGCGATTAATTCTTTTGCCTCAATCAAACTCATATCTGTTTTTCCTAAATGAACCCCATCTGCACCAATTTCTAAGGCAATTTCTAAAAAATCATTTACAACAAAAATGGAATTGTGTTTTTTACAGTTTTCATGAATTTTTTTCAGAATGTCTTTTGTTTCTTCCTTCGATTTATTTTTAACCCTTCCCTGAATCCATCTTACTCCTGCCTTGCAGGCTGTTTCTGCCAAACGTTCACAATCAGTTATGTATTGAAATCTTGGAAGGTTCATCTTAGTTTTTGTGATATCCTGATAATGTTTTATTACTCACCAAAAAACGATTGATGTATTTTTTTGCGTTAGCAACAGATTGGGTAAGTGATTCTCCTTGTGCTAAACCTGAAGTAATCGCTGAACTTAATACACAACCGCTGCCATGCTTTTGAATTCCGTTTTTTCTTAAGCTTTTGAATGATTTTTTCTTTTTTCCGTGAATGAATAAATCATCTATAGCGTATTTTCCTGAGGAGTGTCCCCCTTTTTTAAGTAAGGCGCAAGGATAATCACTTTCTTTAATTCCCAACGCTTCAAATTCGAACTCATTAGGAGTGATTAAATCAATTGAATTAAGAATTTTATCCAGATCAGCCTTTGCTAGGTCTATGTGAAAATCATAACCGCAAGAACTTGAAAGTACCGGATCCCAAACAATCTTTACATCAGGCCAAAAAAGTTTCAGGTTATTTATACTGTTATAAACGCTCTCCAAATTTTCATGAATCCCGAGTTTTGCCGCCTTTACCGGAAACCGTCTGGATAGAATTCGCATACCAGCCTTTATTTCCATTTCCTTTTGCCAGAAAACATGTTCAAAATGAAAGTCGTTCTGAATTGTAATTCCAGTGTTTACGGCAAGACCATATACTTTCATGTTTTCAAATGTTTTTATATCTGCCAACACACCGGCTCCACCTGATGGATCGAATCCGGCAATTGTTATCGCTATGGCTCTGAAGTGGTTTTGTCTCTTATACATTTTTGTGTTTTAACGTTATAAATATATTTCGTTTCCTTGTTTTCTGAAAAGATCAGCTTGTTCCTTGAGGCCTTTTTCCAAAGCTTCTTTATCACTTTCAATTCCTTTTTCTTCTGCAAATTTGCGTACGTCTTGCGTTATCTTCATGGAACAAAAGTGTGGACCACACATGCTACAAAAATGAGCAACTTTGGCTCCTTCTGCAGGTAAAGTTTCATCATGAAACTCTCTTGCCGTATCAGGATCAAGCGATAAATTAAATTGATCTTCCCAGCGGAATTCAAATCTTGCTTTGCTGAGAGCATTATCACGGTATTGAGCACCTGGATGTCCTTTGGCAAGGTCTGCGGCATGCGCCGCAATTTTGTAAGCAATTATTCCGTCCTTAACATCTTTTTTATTGGGTAATCCTAAATGCTCCTTAGGTGTAACATAACAAAGCATGGCAGTACCGAACCAACCGATCATGGCTGCGCCTATGGCAGAAGTAATATGATCATACCCGGGTGCAATGTCTGTTGTTAACGGACCAAGTGTATAAAACGGAGCTTCTTTACACAATGAAAGTTGCTTCTCCATATTTTCTTTTATCATGTGCATAGGAACATGTCCCGGCCCTTCTATCATAACCTGAACATCGTGTTTCCAAGCAATTTCTGTGAGCTCTCCAAGTGTTTTCAGTTCTCCAAACTGTGCTTCATCGTTGGCGTCTGCAAGCGAACCGGGGCGCAAACCGTCTCCCAGCGAAAAACTTACATCGTAAGCCTTCATGATCTCGCAAATTTCTTCGAAATGAGTGTAAAGGAAATTTTCTTTATGATGGGCAAGGCACCATTTTGCCATAATACTTCCGCCTCTAGACACTATTCCTGTTATACGTTTAGCTGTAAGTGGAATATAACGAAGCAAAACCCCTGCATGAATAGTAAAATAATCCACACCCTGTTCGGCCTGTTCGATTAAAGTATCTCTGAAAATTTCCCAGGTCAGATCTTCCGCTTTTCCGTTTACTTTTTCAAGTGCCTGATAAATTGGTACGGTTCCAACCGGTACCGGGGAGTTTCTTAAAATCCACTCACGTGTTTCATGAATGTTTTTCCCGGTCGAAAGATCCATAATGGTATCACCGCCCCAGCGAAAACTCCAGACAGCTTTCTCAACCTCCTCGGCAATTGAACTGCTCACTGCGCTGTTTCCAATATTGGTGTTGATTTTCGTTAAGAAATTTCTACCAATAATCATTGGTTCCGATTCCGGATGATTGATGTTTGCTGGAATGATGGCACGACCTCTTGCAACTTCATCCCGTACAAACTCAGGAGTTATACAACTTTTATGCTGATGCGCACCAAAGTTATTGCCAGGGTGCTGTTTCCATAAAGATTCATTTTTATTGAATAACTCTTCCATGCGCTGATTTTCCCGAATGGCTACATATTCCATTTCAGGAGTGATGATTCCTTTTCTGGCATAATGCATTTGTGTAACATTTTTTCCTGTGCAAGCTTTTCTTGCATTAGGTAAATTAGGAAAACGAATAGAATCAAGTTGTTGATCGGCGAGTCTCTCGTTTGCAAAAGAGGAGGATAGTTCATTCAGTTCTTCAGTATCATTTCTCTCAAATATCCATGATTCTCTGAGTTTAGGTAATCCTTTACCGATGTCAATGCTGATCTGATCGTCCGTGTAGGGTCCACTTGTGTCATAAACTGTAATCGGCGCATTTTCCGACTTTTTATTGCTTCCGTTATTTTTGATTACGGTGTCAGTAAGCGAAATTTCTCGCATTGCAACATTAACACCATGCAATTTACCTTTTACATAAATTTTTTTCGAGCCTGTAAGCGCTCCTCTGGTAATTACATCCTGTTGCACAGGTAACTTTTCTTTTTTCATATCTATTTTTATCCGCCCTGAACGGCTTTAATGATTATTATTTTATCGTTATTTTGGATTTGATATTTCTTCCACTCACTTCTAGGGATAATATTTTCGTTTACTGCAACAGCTATTCCTTCAGAAGTATAAATATTTTCAGAAATAAGTACTTCTTCCAGATTTAAAAATTCTGATTCAATATTTTTATTTACACCGTTTACAGATATCTGCATCTTCAAAAAATTTTGCTTTTAGGATGCAAATGAAACAGATGGATTCTGCTGCACTTTTCCCTTCGCGGGCATTACCCCGATCAGGTGTTGAGGGTTTTATCTCAGTAGCTCGTAAAAACGGGCACACCCCTAAAGCAAAGTAAAGTTAAATAATTGTGTCAGAATACTGTCAAAAAACAATGATTTTATTTTGTTGTTATTGTTTTTTACGAAAATATCACTATTATTGCTTTAGGAATTGATTTTCGTTTTATTTAATCAATTTATCGAAATTCATTTTAATCATTAACAAACCCTTAAAAAATGAAAAAATTTTTCTTAACCGTAATTGCTGTAGCCTCCTTAACATTTATGAGTGCTCAGAAAGTTTATTCAACAGATGCAGAGTACAAAGCAGATGTTAAAGTTTTCGTTGTTGACGCTGAATATAAAGCGGATCTGCTTGTTTATAAGCAAAACGCAGAATACAAGGCTGATGGAAATGAGGGTAAATGGTATTTTGTGGATGCTGAATACAAAGCGAAAAAGAAAGTTTATTTTGTAAATGCCGAATACAAGGCAGATATTAAGATTTTCTTCGTTGACGCTGAATACAAGGCGGGTTGGAAAAACTCTTCTAAAAAGGCCGCCTTCTATTAGGCCGATTTATTTTTACTAGTTTGATTCGTTGTCGGTGGGTTTATTTTCCATCCCTTTGATGATGTTGTTAACTTCAGTTTCTGTTTGTCTTAATTTCTCCTGACAAAAGGCGATTAGTTCACTTGCTCTTTTTACTTTTTCAGCCAATACATCAACGCTAACGTTCTGGTTCTCTATTTCCTGAGAAATAGATTTTAGCTCTTGGTATGCACTCTCGTAGTTCATATGAGTTGTTTTATTTATTTGTAACTTTTGTTTTTATATCTGAGTCTGAAAACGAAATAGTAAGTTCGTCTCCTACTTTAATATTTTCAGCAGTAGTCAGGATTTTACCTTCACTTTTTATCAACGTAAATCCTTTGTTCAATATATTTTTTGGATCCATTAATTTTACAACGGTGGTCTGGTTCCTGAGAAACTCGAATTGCTTAGTTAAAAACTGTGTAATTTGAAATGTTAAATTATCTTTTTGATTTTTAATCTCTTTGTTTGCGTTTTTTATTGACTGAGGAGAGGAGGTAATCAGCTTTGAGAGGGTAAAAGTAATTTTGTTACTGCTTCTGAAAATAATTTCTTTGGAGTTTTGTGATAAATTTTGTTTTTGTTCCAGCAGTTCATCTTTTCTTTGTTGAATTCTGGACCTACCGCTATTGATAATCTTCGAATTAAGTAATTGGAGATTTTCTTTCATACCGGAGTGATATTGCTGAACCCAAATAACAATTTTTCTTTGCATTTCAATTACCTCATCTTCAAATTTTCTGTTATGTGCAACTATGAATTCTGCCGCTTTTGTTGGCGCATTGGTGTTGGTATGTGCCATCATATCCGTTATACTTATATCACGAAGATGGCCGATACCTGTAATAACAGGAACGGGAAATCTGGCAACTATCTGAGCGACTGCATAGGTATCAAAAACAACGAAGTCAGTTTTAGCTCCACCTCCTCTGATAATCACAACACAGTCATATGAAATCCCGGAATTGTAAATTTCAAGCAGGGCATTTTTCAAATCCTCGCCGGCACTTGCACCCTGAACTGTGGTATAATATGTTACTACGTTAAAGGCATATGAAAAATGGTTGGCGGTAAGGTTGCTCATAAAGTCATGCAAGCCTTCTGAGTTAGGAGATGCAACAAGTGCAATTTTCTGCAAAACTCTTTTAAGGGAAAGCCTCTTATTGGGCGTTATGTATACATCGCCTTCCTGTTTTATGTTGTTATTTGCTTCCTTAACCAAGCGCATCAGCGTATTGAGCCTTTGTTTTTCAAGATTCCCTAACGTGAAGGAAGCGTCGATGTCTGAAACAATAAGATTTAATCCGTAAGCAGTATGAAATTCTACGGAAACTTTTATTAAAATTTGTAAACCATTCTTGAATTCCTGTCCAGTTGTCCTCTCAAATTCTGTCACTTTTTGAGCAAAATCACTCCAAATGGTCGCTTTTATTTTTGCAACGAGTTGGCTTTCTCCTTCTTTTTTTTCGATCAGCTCCAAAAAATGTCTTTTTTTTGCGTGGTCATATTTGTGGCCGGAGACTTCCCCGATTACCCAAAAAAACTTACCTGAAAAACTAGAATTAAGTATCCCTTTGATTTGGTCTGCTAACTGTGAAAGTGTAAGATTTGGCGAGGTAAAACTCATTTTTAGAAATAATGAGAAAGTTATAAATAATGCTTCTTTTTTCCGATAGAATTTTATTAACCATTAGAAAATTAAAGCCCGGATTCGGTCAATGTTTTTCTTATTTCTTCTTTAACGGTCAGAATTTTAATCTGAAGCCCGGTTGGCAATGCTAATGGAAAATGTTTTAGCTCGGAAGTTTCACATATTACCCAATCTTGTGCGGTATTGTCAGTTATCCAAACGTCAAATAAGCGCATTCTCAAAGGCTCCTTTAGTAATAGGCTTTCCAGCAACTCTATGGTTTCATTGTTACTAAGGTATTTTCCTTTTGAAAATTTTAGTTTACGAAACGAATCGATGATACCACTTATGCTGTCATTAATTGTTTTTCTGATGGCATCTCTGAAGTGAAAATCATTATCTCTGAGGTCGAGGAATATTTGGTAAGGATACCTTACAATTTTGGCAGGAGCACTTGCTGAAATTTCATTGTTTAAAAATATGCAAACAGAATCTTTTTTCTCCATTACAATTCGGTAACCAAATCGTGTAGTTTTCCATTGCTGAGCGTACTTTTCCTTAAGTATGGTATAAACCGAGTCAAGCGTTTTATCATGTGAAACGGAGTTTTGAGAAAAAATGGTAAGAGACTGCAAAAGCAAGTAAACAAATAAAATTTTCTTCAGCATTTTGCGCAAATATATTGTTCTGTTAACCTAATAAATTTGAGATTTAAGAAACTTAATGACAGGTGATGGTGGATTTCATTTTAAAAAACATTTGATCTTTCTTAAAAATTGAAATTCATTTTAATTATCTTTATATATTATAA
>JBKCIQ010000005.1:0-11262 GCA_046302135.1 Bacteroidota bacterium
GAGAAATAGATATTTTTTCATGGGGATAATATTATTTGATTATTGAATAGAAAAAATAGCCAATAATGTGCCAGTTTTAATTTTTCTTTTTGAATATTTCTAATTCTGCTCGCCTATTGAGAGCATGCATTTCCTCGTTACAAGGTGAACCGTCGCAACAAGGGGAAATTAGCTGCATCTCTCCGAAAGATTTAGTTTGAATTCTATCTTTATTAATACCTTTCTTTAAAAGATATTTTTGAATTGTTTGGGCCCTCAGCTCAGAAATTCTGTTGTTCTCAAAATCTCCTCCACGAGAATCAGAATGAGAACTAATAAGCAACTCCAGTTTACTATCGCTTTGCATCAGTGAATAAATTTTATCTAATATTACTGTGTTCTTCTGCTCTAAATACCATGTTGCATATGAGAAAAATAATTTGTCGGTAAAAATAACTGTATCTAAATTGGATTTCACCGGAGGAACATATAGTCTTTCAGAACAATCTTTGGTCTTTTTGGCTATTACAACTCTGTTTAAGGTGTCTTTTTTAACAGGGTCTTTTTTTACAATAATTTTCTTTAATGAATCTCTTTTTATAATATCCTTCTTAACAACAACAACTTTTGAGCTATCATTTTTGTTCGTATTCTTGATATTAGACGTGTTATTAACGGGTGTTTTTTCTTTTTCAAACGAAAGATTCTTTGATGTGTCAACTTTTGTGTTCTTTTTATTATTGATTTCTATGTTTGACCATGAGTCATCCACGTACATTTCAGCAAGAACCACTTTTTCGTACGCCAAAATATTATATTGAAATTGTTTGAGTCTGTTAAGTTCCTTTACAACTTTTCCGTTTTTATCAGCAATAAAAACTTTTTCGTATTCACTTAAATTGGGATCGTCTGTGTCAAGTGAGAGAATATATTTTTTATTTGAAGGAAGATTCTTGAAAACAAATTGTCCGTCTTTATCAGTGATAACTTCCGCTATTTTATTACCTTGCTCGTCTAAGAGAAATACCTTCGTTCCCGGTATGGCGACCTTTTCGGGATTTAACGCAATTCCGGATAAGTCCATAACAACATCTTTATCTTCCGCGGCAATTGCAGACATTACATCTTTTTCTTGCTGTAAAAGTTTGAGTTGAAATTTTGTTTTACCTGACGTAACGATTGTTTTAATTTCCTTTCCCTGTTTGTTGGCAACTAAAATTTTAGTTCCTGGTGGCAATAACAAAGTGTCTTCTTCTACTATCTCAATAATATAATTATGTCCTGAGGGCAGTTTTCTGAATGCGAATGATCCTGCATTGTTTGTGTTTACCTCGTCAATAATGTGGTTTTTTTCATCTTTTACAACTAATTTTTTATTAGACATTGGTAGATTATTACTATCAGGAAAAAACATATTTCCTGCAAGAATAATATCATCTTCAGCATCAATTGCAGACATTGAATTCTGTCTACATTTTAGGGCATTAAAAACAAATTTTCCCTGCCTAAGCTTTTCAGTCATCGTTAATATGTTTCCATTCTTGTCTGCAAAGTAGTAACGCGGATATTCCGAAAAAGTCGAATCCTGGTCATCCATTCTTATCAGATAACTTTTATCGGGATCTAGATTGTTGAATTTAAAATACCCTTTTTTGTTTGTTCTAGATTGGGCGTAAATATTTCCAAGACTATCTATAAGGTAAATTTTTTGATCGTACGCAACATTAGAAGTGTCAAGGGTGTTCAAAATGTAACCCTCAAGTACTTCAGACTTGTCGTTAAAGATAAAATGATAAATGTCGTCTGAACCTTTACCACCCGCTCTGTCGGATGTAAAAAAGCCCTCTTTTTCTCCGGTGAAGTAAACACCAAAATCATCTGTAATGTCGTTAAGACCAATTCCCTCATTTCTACGAAGAATCCATTTATCAGAAATTTCATGCGCTGAAAAAATATCCATTCCGCCAAAGCCAGGAAGTCCTTCAGACGAGAAAAAAAGTATCCCGTCATATCTTATAGAAGGAAATTCTTCATTGCCCACGGTATTTATATCCGGACCTAAATTTATAGGTTCTGCCCATTCCCCATTAGTAAATTTGCTAAAGTAAATATCGAATCCGCCATATCCTCCAGGTTTATCTGAAGAAAAAAATAAGGTTAATCCGTCGTCTGATAGTGTCGGATGTGCGATTGAATATTCATCGCTATCAAATTTTAACTCCTTTATATTTTTTATTTTTTTTCCGCTTATATCCGCAGAATAAATCTTCGCTCTGTTGGTAAAGTCCTTCTTACCTTTTAAGGCTACGTATGATACTCTAGTGAAGTAAATGGTTTTACCATCCTTAGAAAAGCACACAGGTCCTTCATGCATTGTACTGTTTAACTTCCTAGATAATCCGGAAGGTTTACCTGAAACAGTTTTACCATCAGTGTTAATTGAATATACATCTAAGTAGGGGTGCCCGTTGTATTCGTATTCAGTAAAATCGATTAAATCATTTTGGCGTTCAGCAGTAAAAACAAGTTTACCATTCCAAAGAACGGGACTGAATTCTGATAAATTAGTATTTAAATTGACTAAATTATTGATTTCATATTCCTGGGGTTTGCTTCTCCATTTTTTTATTTCATGACAGCTCAATATTCCTACCTGTGCCAAATAGTCTCCGGGTCTTAGCTCTAAACATCTGTTATATTGAATTTCAGCTTCTTCAAAGTTGCCGGTTGATTTTAGGATCATCCCATCATGCAAATAAACATCGGGGTCGGTACTACCTTTTTGTATTGCAAGTCTGTAATATGTTGCGGCGTTGCTATAATCTTTAATGAATCTGTAGCAATCACCTAAATGTGCTAAAAATATTGGATCTCCTGAATGTTTTGTTTTTTTTAAGGCATGCAGATAATATCTTATAGCCTTATGATAATCCATTTTTTTAAAGTACTCGTCTCCTTTACTGACTTGTCCTCTAACGAATGAAAATGTAATGAAAACAAAAATTATTTTAAACCAACTCCGCATTGTACTTATAAAAATCTAGGAGAGATAATTTTTGTATGAAAAATATTGAAATTGTATCCTAGAATAATTTCATGGCTTAAGCCTGCCGGTCTACCAATTTGATTGGTTCCTGCATCCAAGCTGTAGCCAACTCGGAAGTTGTCATTAACGTTATATTGAGTGAGAAAAACATAACCGTATTTTGCTCTGGCGGATACCCCAATCCAAACTTTTTGCTTCAAATTAATATTGAGATTAATGTCAACAGCAGGCTGATTGGTTCCATAATATTTTACAACCATTGAAGGATTGATGATGAAGTTTTCTCCAACTTTAAAACCTTTTCCAACTGTTAGAAAAATATGTCTTTTTAAACTATAGTCCGCGAAGAAATTTGCTGAGTCCAGTTGTATGTTATCAAATATTTTTGCTCCGTTAAGGTGGGTCATGCTCAGGCCTGCGTAGAATGAATTATCTTGATAATATAATCCTGCGGAGAAGTCAAATACGGTTCTGCTGTTGGTTTGGTAGTAACTATTTATATCGCCTTGGTCTTTAAATTTAAGCTCATTCCAGTTGAAATAATAATTTAAGATCCCTGTTCCAATTCCGGCTGAGATAACTCCATTTCCTAACTTTTTACGATAGCAATATGTTCCGTAAGCACCGGTAGTTTGTTTAGGACCGATTGACTCAGTGTAAACATATCCTCCAAGTCCAATAAATTTTCTTCTTATTGGTCCGTGAATGCTTATTAAGGATGTTTTCGGCGAACCTATAAAAGTGGTCCATTGATTTCTGACGAGTAGGGTAGAGCTAAGTGAGTTTTTGCTACCTGCATAAGCAGGGTTAATTGCTAGTTGATTGAACATGTACATACTGTACTGAGGGTCTTGCTGAGCGCGACAAATTCCGCTTAAGAGAAAAAAAATGAGTAAGGTTCTTTTCATTAAAAAATTATTTAAGAAGTTCAAGCCATCCTTTACGTTCTCCCCCATCAACGATTAAAACATAAAAATAAGTTGCTGGCGGCAAATCAAAACCATTGTTATCTTTTCCTACAAAAATAACATTTGTATTGTCATAATTTTTACCCTCCCAAACTTTTAAACCATATCGGTTAAAAATAAATAAGGAATTATTCGGATAAGTGTTAATATTCGTGATAATGAAAGCGTCATTTTTTCCATCTCCATTTGGTGTAATGGCATTGTAGAAATCCAAATCGCAAGGATTGGTAGAAGGCGTAATAACTACCGTGTCTATGATTGAGTTGCCGGTTGAATCTATGGCCGATAAAATGTAGGTGCCTGCTGATAAGTTAGTTAAAGTGGGAAGAGTATCCATTGAAGGGTACCAAATCCATGTAACTTGACCTACAGCGTTTACGGGATTAGCCATAATAAAACCGTCATGCGCATTAATACAGGATTCACTGGAGTAGAAAATATTTACAGAAAAAATGCCCGCTGTAAAAACGGTATCAGGTTGAATGAAACCCTGGGTAAAATAGTTAGCTCCATCTGTTCCGGTTACAACCACAGGCTCGCCAATGTTATAATCTAGAGTTACTCCAGATGACGTTGTGCCTCTTCCGCCATTAGAGTTGATGACTTGACGATCTAGGGATTGAGAGAAAGCAAAATTATTTAGAAAACAAAAAAATAGAATTGTTTTAAATAAATTTTTTATTAATGTAATAAATTTCATTGATTAATCAGCTTTAGTTACGGTATAAGTAACTCTTGCTCCGTAAATCCTCAAATTTGTTGTGTTAACCTCTTCAACAGTAGAAACTCGTATATAGTAGGCATCATTAGCGCCTACAACATCAGAACCGGTACCTGAGATAGTTTGTAATGCAGCTGATGCTCCCGACGTTGCGTTTGTTGTTGCAATTACAAATGTTATAGTTGAGCCCGAAGCTATCTGATATAAAGTACCTTGCAAATTGTAGGTAGCATCATTATCCCAAACGTAAACATCTAAATTGGTGATTTGTGCTCCCTCAGGTAATGTTATTGGGGCACTAAAATAAGAAGTCGTGCCGTAGGTACCGCCACTAATCCAACACGAACCGCCACCGGTAAAGCTTCCTCTTACCCCAGAACTTGCACCTGTTGAGTACATGTTAAATGCGGCCGCAGGTACATTTAAATATTTAGTTTTTGCAGAAGAATACTTATAATCATTTGCTGCTGGAATTTCAATATCCCCGACAACAGTTAATCTGGAGGAAGCAGAAGGGTTAGACGTCCCCATACCAATGTTTCCGGTAGAATTAATCGACATCTGTGGCAATCCGTTTGAAAAAAACTTGATTCCAGAATATGAACTCAGATAAGCAGTTGGTCCGAAAGCATTCCAAGTATCATTAACCCAAGACAAAGAGTAATGTCCAACAGATTTACTGTCGTATGAAAAGAAATCAGATGATGGCGATACCCCAAGTGATTTACCTAAAGAAAGTCCAATACTGCCGTTAGCAATTGATAATTTTTCGGTTGGAGAATTTGTACCGATACCAACAAGTCCACTGGTTGGATTTAAAAGAGTATTTCTATTTGCATCAAAATACATATAAGTCTGCATTGTATTAGCTGCTACTCCATTTTGCATCCCGAAGAATAACGAGGTCCCGTTATGACCAATAGCCCAAGAATGACCCGTTCCAGAATTTCCTCCTATGGATGAACTTAATTGCCAACCACTCCCATCCGCAACTGAACCTGCAATAGTTTGGTTTACGTAGTTATCAGGATCAATTACCGTGTTGTTGGAAATGATGCTTGAGCCAGCTACATGTAATTTCGCTGATGGTGTATTGGTGCCAATACCAACATTTGTCCCGTTATCAAAAATCAACGATGTAGAACTTAACGATGTTGCCGATGTCCATTTGGGAACATAATTTATCGTTCCCCCAGATAGGCCTCCGGGCAGCGAAGAGAGATCTGCCCATGACGCAACACCTGTAGCATCAGATTTAAGAACTTTGTTTGCACCTTGGTACCCATCAACAATTTTCATAGTAAAAGTTGAACCTCCACCTAAAGCAACATAATTATTTGGAGCGGATTGGTTAAGGAAAATTCCTGCATATACAGAGGAATAATACCCTTTTGCCATAATTGCAAAATCAATGGGTCCAATTGGTGAAATATTATTGTAGCCTGCAATTCTCAAGCTTGACCAAGTTGTTCCGGGTGCATTTGTACCTGAGTTGTTTGATACCGCTGAAAATGCTGTGCCAATTCCTGATGAATTATGAAAAACAGAAATATTTCCTAAAGAATCTCCATTGGAAATTGGATTTTCAACATGAAGCTTTTTCGATGGTAATGCTACTCCGATACCAACATTTCCATTGGCAACAACAAAATTACCAAAGTTACCGGTATAAGTTTTAGAATCGTTTACAATTAAATTATTGGTTGAGTTATCAAATTTAAAAAACTTTAGGTATCCACCCGCGGTGCTAAAATCTTTTCTCATAACAAAGTCTGAACTTCCTGAATTTGTGGTGTTGTCATTTTTTTCAGAATATAAAAAATATTGAGTTCCAACATAACTGTCAAACATGCTTAATCTTAAACCTGCTATCGTATTTTGACTTGCAGATTTACTATTGATGTTTAAAATTGCATCGCTTGATGATTCTATATGAAGCGGGTAGGTAGGGGATATAGTTCCAATTCCAATATTACTACCATCATTAAACAAGAAAGAGTTAGCTACCCACCCAGACCCATTATGTCTGAGAGTTTGTCCGTTTGTTCCGCTTGGTAAAAAACTTGGTGTAACCCAACTTGGAGCGGCGGCACCATTGCTTTGTAAAACTTGTCCGCTTGTTCCTGCAGAAGTGATTCCAAAAGCGGATGCATCAGAATAAACTATTCCACCGTTTACTGCTGTGAGCGAAGCGTTAGTTCCGCCTTTACTCAGAGGAATAAGCGGTAAGTCACCGGAAACAATGGATCTGAAACTTGGTTGGCCTCCCAAACCGTTCGGAGAGGCAAAAAAAACATTACTGGATAAAGTTTGAAACCCAAGAGTTAAATTTCCTGATGAGGTAATAGGACTACCGGAAACAGTAAATAAACCAGTGGGAGCTGAAATTCCAACCGAAGTTACTGTTCCGTTTGAAGTGTTTGCTGTTGGTGAAACCATTTGCCACTTAGAACCGTCATAAACAACTTTTACAACCTGGTTCGCTGCAATGTCACCAGCAATCAGGTTGGTAGAATTTCCATTTTTCATGATGGCAGAAGGACCACTACCTGAAACATCTCGTGTTGGATTGGCTCCACAGCTTACATGAGCTCTGAAATTTATTTCAATCCCACTTCTTAAAGGGAAAACGCCCGGAACATTGAGAGTATATGCAGTTGAGGTTCCGGTTGAGGTAACTTCAACTTGGGAAAAGGCAGCACTACTAATTATAAAAAGCAGTAGAAGAATAATGATTTTATTCAAATTCCTCATAATTATTTCAATAAAACAGTTGCCGTTCCTCCTGCTGTTCCACTAGTTAAGTATACGCCAACACTTGTTCCGCTTCCAGGAATTGCAATGCCTGACGCTTTTCCCTTAGAATTTCCGGTTATGCAATGCTGACCTCTAACAACTGCATTTGAGTTATCCAAATTAACTGTCACTACACCTGAAATTGCAACTCTTGCAACCTGACCATCACTCACAGCATCAAGAACAACACCTATTGCAGAATAGCTACCGGGACTTGTAGTATAACCAAAAGAATTGTCTGAGTTTCCAACAATTACAATATCGCCAGCAACAGAGACTTGTCCGGATTTATTTTGCAAAAGAATTGTGACTGCGTTGTTTGACAACACCTCTGTTCCATTATTTAAGCCAATATCACCGTTAACATTTAATTTACTTTTAGGAGTAGTTGTTCCTATACCCATATTACCTAAAGAATCAATCATTGCACGTTGAACGTTATTGGTTCTGAAACGGAAAGAAAAATTAGAGGTAGTACCAATAAAATTGGAAGCCGTGGTATTAGAATTACCGGTAATTGACCAATCCTGAGTTGCAGCAGGAAGAGATTGCCAATATGGAGGAGTAGTGGGGCCCGAGGAGGTTAGAACCTGTCCACTTGTACCTGCAGAGTTATTTGGCATTAAAAGACCACTGAATTTAATGTTACCAACAACATCTAATGCCTGTGTAGGCGATGCAATTCCAATACCAACTTTACCATCATTTCTAACTATTAATCTACTGTTCGAACCCGTATATACTTCAAATGCACCTTGAGCGGAACTAGTCCCAGCAGTTCTTACCTGTAAACCCCAACCATTGACATCAGTATTCTCTATGCTACTAACAAAAATATTTGGACTGGATTCATATACATGTAAAGGGTAAAACGCGGTTCCACTGCTACCTACGCCAACATTACCTTCATCGGTTATTGTTAAGTGATCTGTGGCTCCCGTTGTACCATTTTTAGTAGTTCTGAAAACTAACTTGGAGCCTTTTGCTGAAGACGTAAAGTTTTCAGTAGCATATGAAATAATTTCTGTGGATGGGTTACTAAAGTTTGAACCATCATGGCCAATTGATCCAAAAGCACCAATCATATCTCCGTTAAGAATAGCGGATGGGGAGCCAACGGCACCTCGAGACTTTAAAGCGTAAAAACCACCTCCCTGTGAGGAGTTCACTGAATTTTGCATTACTATACCTGTACCATCTGCATTAGCAGCAACGTGCAATGGTGTAATTGGATTGGATATTCCAATACCTACATATCCGTTAGAATCAATAACCAATCTTTGAATATTATTTGTTCTGAAGCGGACAGAAATATTGTTTGAAGTACCTAAATAATTTGATCCTGTAATATTTGAGTTTCCATTAATTCCCCAAGAATTAGATAAGGCGGAGACCGACTGCCAAGAAAGACTTGGATTTGCTCCTCCGGAAGTTGATAATACGTAATTTGCAGTTCCTCCATTATTTGGCAAGGTATAAATTGTATTTTCAGTCATTGCTCCACTGGTGGTGAAACCTGCAGAGTAATCTGTGACTCCTTGCTCAGAATATAATCTCAAAGTTCCGCTTGTACCGTCATTACCTGAGCGGATTGCTCCGTTAACATCAAGCTGGAAGATTGGATTGGTTGTTCCAATACCTACCTTACCAACACTAGGTTGTAGAACAAGTGGAAAAGCAGATCCATCATCGGCTTCTATTGAAGCATATCTGTTATTAAGAAGAACATCTGTTTTAATACCTAACCTTAAAACTATTGGGTTTGTTGCATCATTTGTTCCAATTTGAAACAAATTATCAAGAGAAGCTGTAGTTGATTTTGAATTTACTCCGCGAATATCAAACTTGGTAACCGGGCTTGTTATTCCTATTCCAAATTTACCAGCTGAGGTTATTCTCATTCTTTCGAAAACAGATGTTGCGCCACCAGTGTTAAAGATGAAGTCTTTAGCATCAGTTGTACCAATGAAATTTGTACCTGGCGTTGTTCCTGAATTTCCAGTTAATCCCCAGGCATCAAGCGAACCAGAGGGTCCTGTGGTACCCGTTGCTCCGGTTGCACCTGTTGAGCCAGTAGCACCTGTAGCACCGTTGGTTCCATTCGTGCCTGCCGTTCCTGTAGCACCAGTAGTTCCGGCTACTCCTGTAGGACCTACATCCCCTGTTGCTCCGGTTGCACCTGTAGCACCTGTTGAGCCAGTAGCACCAGTAGCACCGTTAGTTCCGGCTACTCCTGTAGGACCGACATCCCCAGTTGCTCCGGTAGCACCTGTCAATCCAGTTGGGCCTTGAGCACCCGTTGCACCTGTAGCACCATCAATTCCAGTAGCACCAGTAGCACCGTTAGTTCCAGCTACTCCTGTAGGACCTACATCCCCAGTTGCACCCGTAGCGCCTGTTAACCCAGTCGGACCCTGAGCGCCAGTTACGCCATCAATTCCTGAAGGGCCTTGTGGACCTGTTGCACCTGTTGCACCTGTTATACCTGTTACTCCTGTTGGACCCTGTGCACCTGTTGCACCATCAATTCCCGTGGCACCGGTAGCACCAGTTAAACCAATAGGTCCTTGTGAACCAGTTGCACCTGTAGCGCCATCAAGTCCAGTCGCACCGGTAGCACCTGTTAAACCAGTCGGTCCTTGTGAACCTGTTAAACCAGTCGGACCCTGAGCGCCAGTTACGCCATCAATTCCTGAAGGGCCTTGTGGACCTGTTGCACCTGTTACTCCTGTTGGACCCTGTGCACCTGTTGCACCATCAATTCCCGTTGCACCTGTAGCACCAGTTAAACCAGTCGGTCCTTGAGATCCTGTAGCGCCAGTAGCACCGTTAGTTCCAGCTACTCCTGTAGGACCTACATCCCCAGTTGCACCCGTAGCGCCTGTTAACCCAGTCGGACCCTGAGCGCCAGTTATGCCATCAATTCCTGAAGGGCCTTGAGCACCTGTTGCTCCCGTTAATCCTGTTGGACCTTGTGAACCAGTTGCACCTGTAGCGCCATCGATTCCTGTAGGGCCTTGAGCACCTGTAGCTCCCGTTAATCCTGTAGGGCCTTGAGAACCAGTTGCACCTGTAGCGCCATCAATTCCAGTCGCACCGGTAGCACCTGTTAAACCAGTCGGTCCTTGTAAACCTGTTGCACCCGTTACGCCATCAATTCCTGAAGGGCCTTGAGCACCCGTTACACCGTCAATACCTGAAGGACCTTGTGGACCTGTAGCACCAGTCAATCCGGTTGGGCCTTGAGCACCTGTAGCGCCATCAATTCCTGAAGGGCCTTGAGCACCTGTTGCTCCCGTTAATCCTGTTGGACCTTGTGAACCAGTTGCACCTGTAGCGCCATCAATTCCTGTAGGGCCTTGAGCACCAGTGTCGCCTGTTAACCCAGTCGGACCCTGAGCGCCAGTTATGCCATCAATTCCTGAAGGGCCTTGAGCACCTGTAGCTCCCGTTAATCCTGTAGGGCCTTGAGCACCTGTTGCACCTGTAGCGCCGTCAATCCCGGATGGCCCCTGAGGACCTGTTGCTCCAGGCAGTCCATCAGCACCGCTCGGACCTTGTGGACCGGTGACACCTGTAACACCATCAATACCTGAAGGGCCTTGAGCACCAGTCAATCCTGCTGGGCCTTGAGCACCTGTGTCACCTGTTAACCCAGTCGGACCTTGAGCACCTGTGTCACCTGTTAACCCAGACGGACCTTGAGCACCCGTTACGCCGTTAATACCTGTAGGCCCTTGAGCACCTGTTGC
>JBKCIQ010000006.1:0-6494 GCA_046302135.1 Bacteroidota bacterium
ATCAAATGGTTGTTCTGATTCTGTTCAGCACACGGTTTATATAGCAGATGAGTTCAGTTTATATGTACCAAACGCATTCACCCCGAATCAGGATGGTAAGAATGAGGTTTTTCAGCCAAAGGGATTGGGAGTTGATGAGCAGAACTATGCCTTCTACATATATGACAGGTGGGGTACCTTGATTTTTGAGACCACAGATTGGAATAAGGGTTGGGATGGAAGAGTACAGAACAAGCCGGAAATCGTACAGCAGGATGTATATGTTTGGAAGATAGAACTAAAAACCTGGAACGGAGAAAGAAAATCATACATAGGAAAAGTTACTTTGGTTAAATAGATGTTCTATCATGAGACAAGGGATTATAATCCTTGTGCTTGGTCCAAATTAAAAAATAGTGCTTAAAACCCTGATTAATACTTAAGATAGTTCATAGTAATCTGATTTTTAACAATCAACAGTTACTCAACGGTGTTCATTTAATGTTGATTTTTAATACATTTGATTTATGAATTTTTTAGTTCCGAGAAGCTTGACTTCAAGGCTGATTTTTATTTTGTTATTATTTACATCAGTTGTTCACTCACAAAACTGTCCTGGTTATTCTTCTACTGTAATAAGCCCATCTGTTACTTGCGGAAATCAACCTTATTATTTTAAAGTTAATAATACAGCTTGTAATGGAACAATTTCATTTAATGTTGTTGGAAACTATGGTTCTCTATATGCAAATGAAATAACATGGACTGTAACAAGTAATCTTACGGGAGCTGTGGTTGCTCAGGGTGGTCCTGGCACAAATAATGGAACAATTAATGTTGCTGTTGGGCCACTAAATCCAAATACAACCGGAACAATTTTCACATTAAATGTTTTTGATTCTTTTGGTGATGGTTTTAATGGAAACGGCGGAACAATCAGTGTTACTCAAAACGCTGGTACTATTGCTGGTCCAATAACCGGAAATTTTGGCGCACAGGCTAACTCTATTTTTGGCGCCAACGTTAACATAAGCCCGGTAACTGTTACAATTCAAACTCCTTCTGGTCCAATTACTTCTGTTGTATCAAATTGTCAAAACATTAACGTGCCTATTACCCTTCAGAATAACAATTTGTGTAATCCTATAGTTGTAAATTTACCTTGGACAATAACATGCAACTCGACAGGAGCGCTTCTTGCTTCAGGTACATTTCCCCTAACAGTTTATCCAAAGGTGCCAACTAGTGCTAACGATCTTGTTTCTATAGCATGGAACCCTGGAAACTGTTCCTGGAATGTTACTCCACAGAATGGTTGTACTACCGCCAACATTGGAAGTATTTTCAGTATTTCGCCTAATCCAACCAGTACCAGTCCTCCGGCTTGTGGTGGCGGGACACAAACATTTCAAGTTACATATAATGGTATAGCGGGTGGGCCAAATTGTTGTTCAACAGGAGGGCCTCTTGTACCTGTCTCATATAATTTCGTTGACAATACACCCACGACAGTTTCTTCACCTTTCGGGGGTACAAATAATGCAGCAATAGTGACCATACCAGCAAGCAATATTGGTGGAAACGCTACATCGGTTTCTCTAACTGTTTCAATGAGTGGTTACTGCTTTAATCAACCGGGAGCAAATACTCCGGGTGCTACGTCATATTGGGTTACCATTTATCACAACGGTACCATCGTTCTTGATCAGCAATCAACTAACCCTGGCCCTGCTAATTATAACACAACTTTAAATTTAGCATCTATACCAGGGTATAATCAAAATAGTGTTATAACAGTCTACATTTATCCAAACACGTTTAGTAATGCAAGTGGTAACACAACGTTTTCACCAACAGCTAGTTGCCCTAATCCAAACGATGGCGTTTGGACAGCAGGAACAATCTCAGCCTCTCTTTCAGCCAATTACACTAATTTGACAACCTCCCCTGCAATTTGTACGTTTACAACAAGTGCAAGCTATCAATGTTGTAGTCCTGTAACGACTCCAAATCAATCCGCTACAATTTGCTCAGGTCAAGCCTTCCCAAATCTAGCTACATGGCAAAGCACAGTAAACGCAAGTAGTACTTGTGTTGTATATTCTTCAGTTACACCTGTGGCCGGAACGACTCTTCCAAATAACACTTTACCGAACGGAATCAATACAACTCAATCCCAAATTGTTCAATCTGTATCAGCCTACGCATATTGTGATGCGAATGGTAGTGGAACAGTAAATTCAGGTGACACTTATACCTTATTGAGTACCTATAGTTTAACTGTAAATCCTTTACCTGCTCCAACTGCAAGCAATACCGGCTCTTATTGTCCTGGACAAACAATATCATTATCTGCAACGGGCGGCGGAACATATAGCTGGAGTGGACCTAATAGTTTTTCTTCAAGCAGTCAAAATCCGGCTATTCCGAGTGCAACAACCGGTATGAGTGGAACATATACGGTTACTGTAACAACAGCTAACGGTTGTACTGCCACAGCCACAACTAGTGTAACCGTAAACCCTACGCCTGTAGCAACAGCAACAAACACGGGAGCATATTGCCCCGGTCAAACTATTTCATTGTCTGCAACGGGCGGCGGAACATATAGCTGGAGTGGCCCTAACAGTTTCACATCTGCCAATCAGAATCCAACAATACCAAGTGCTACAACAGGAATGGGTGGTGCCTACACAGTCACTGTAACATTGAACACTTGTACAGCAACCGCAACTACAAGCGTAACAGTAAACCCTTCACCAGTAGCAACCGCAACAAATACGGGGGCATATTGTCCTGGACAAACTATATCATTATCTGCAACGGGCGGTGGTACATATAGTTGGAGTGGTCCTAATAGTTTCACATCTGCCAATCAGAATCCAACAATACCAAGTGCTACAACAGGAATGGGTGGTGCCTACACAGTCACTGTAACATTGAATACTTGTACAGCAACCGCAACTACAAGCGTAACAGTAAACCCTTCACCAGTAGCAACCGCAACAAATACGGGAGCCTATTGCCCCGGTCAAACTATATCATTATCTGCAACGGGCGGCGGAACATATAGCTGGAGTGGTCCTAATATTTTCACATCTGCCAATCAGAATCCAACAATACCAAGTGCTACAACAGGAATGGGTGGTACCTATACAGTCACTGTAACATTGAACACTTGTACAGCAACCGCAACTACCAGCGTAATAGTCAACCCTTCACCAGTAGCAACCGCAACAAATACGGGAGCCTATTGCCCCGGTCAAACTATTTCATTATCTGCAACGGGAGGTGGTACATATAGCTGGAGTGGTCCTAACAACTTCACTTCAAACGTTCAGAGCCCAACAATTATTTCCGCAACATCAATTATGGGTGGAGTGTACACTGTAACAGTTACTACTAATGGATGCACTTCTACCGCCACAACCAGTGTAACTGTTAACCCAAATCCATTAATTACCGCAACAAACACTGGTCCATACTGTCCTGGAGTTGCGGCACAGTTAAATGCGAGCGGAGGCGGTACATATAGTTGGAATGGTCCTAACGGATTTACCTCAACTTTACAAAACCCACCTCTAGGCAATGCTGTTTCAGGTATTTCAGGAGTTTATAATTTAACTGTAACACTCAATTCATGTACTGCTACAGCATCAACAACAGTAACTGTAAACTCAAGCTTAACACCAGGTTTAAGTAGTAATTCTCCTGTCTGTATTGGTTCTGCTCTGAACCTTGTTTGTTCAAATGGGATTTCTTGGAATTGGACAGGTCCTGGTGGTTTCAGCTCAAACCTGCAAAATCCCATTATTGGTAGCGTAACTGCTACAAATTCTGGAACTTATTCTGTAACAGTAACTGATGCCTTAGGATGTACAGGGTCCGGGACCATTAACGTGGTGGTAAACCCACTGCCAACAGCTACTGCAAATAACTCAGGACCTTATTGTGAAGGAAGCACGGTTTCTTTAACTTCGAATGGGGGAGGAACGTATGTTTGGGCAGGACCAAATGGATTTTCTGCTTCAACCCAAAACCCGAATATTATTAATTCCACTCCCTCCAGCTCTGGAATTTATTCTGTTACAGTTACTCTTAACGGCTGTACTGCAACAGCAACAACGAGTGTTACAGTGAATGCCATTCCGGTTCCAACTGCGAGCAACACGGGCGCATACTGTCCTGGCCAAACTATTTCCTTGTCCTCTACAGGGGGAGGGAGTTATAGTTGGAGTGGTCCGAACAGTTTCACATCTACCAATCAGAATCCAACAATTCCAAGTGCTACAACAGGAATGGGCGGCACCTATACAGTCACTGTAACATTGAACACCTGCACATCAACAGCAACAACAAGCGTAACCGTGAATCCTTCCCCTGTTCCAACTGCTAGTAACACGGGAGCCTACTGTCCCGGTCAGACAATTTCCTTGTCCTCAACAGGGGGTGGCAGTTATAGTTGGAGTGGTCCGAATAGTTTCACATCGACCAATCAGAATCCCACAATATTAAATGCTACAGTTGGTATGAGTGGGACTTATTCTGTTACTGTTACACTTGGTACATGTACCGCAATCGCAACAACAAGCGTAACCGTGAATCCTTCCCCTGTTCCAACAGCTAGTAATACAGGGGCCTACTGTCCTGGTCAGACAATTTCATTATCATCATCAGGTGGAGGAAGCTATAGTTGGAATGGGCCAAATAATTTTACTTCAACCAATCAGAACCCTTCAATATTGAATTCGACAACACTAATGGATGGTGTTTACACGGTTACTGTAACGCTCAGCGGATGTACTGCAACTGCAACAACAAGCGTTACAGTTAATCAGCCACCTTCACCAACAGTTAATAACACAGGTCCATATTGTTCAGGGCAGACAATATCTTTATCATCTAGCGGCAGTGGTTCATTTAGTTGGATTGGTCCAAACGGATTTTCCTCTACCAATCAAAATCCCTCAATTCCAAATTCTACTACTTTAATGAGTGGATTATATACTGTTACAGTAACACTTGGTACTTGCACAGCAACTGCCTCTACTAGTGTCACTGTTAATCAGACGCCTATTCCGACCGCAAGTAATACAGGTGCGTATTGCGAAGGTCAAACAGTATCGTTATCATCAACGGGAGGCGGTACTTATAGCTGGAGCGGTCCAAATGGCTTTACTTCCGCCAACCAGAATCCAACCATTCCAAATTCAACTACACTAATGGGTGGATTGTACACCGTGACTGTAACCCTTGGTAGTTGTACGGCTACCGCTTCATCGAGTGTAATTGTTAATCCCACCCCTCTTGCAACGGCCAGCAACACGGGTGCTTATTGTGAAGGTCAAACAGTTTCATTATCATCAACGGGAGGTGGTACCTACAGTTGGATTGGTCCAAATGGTTTTGCTTCTACAAATCAGAACCCAACTATCCCAAATTCAACCACTTTGATGGACGGATTGTATTCTCTAACAGTAACAATTAATAGTTGCACCGCAATAGCCTCCACTAGCGTTTCTGTTAATCCGGCACCTGTTCCAACTGCAAGTGTAACCGGAAGTCCTTATTGTGAAGGTCAAACCATATCATTATCATCTACAGGAGGCGGAACCTACAGTTGGAGTGGTCCAAATGGTTTTTCTGACCCCAATCAGAACCCAACCATTCCAAATTCGACAACTTTAATGGGTGGATTGTACACCGTTACCGTAACACTTAGCAGTTGCACTGCAACTGCAACTGTCAGCGTAACTATTAATCCAACGCCTGTTCCAACCGCAAGTGTGTCAGCAAATCCGTATTGCGAAGGACAAACCATATCATTATCATCTACTGGAGGTGGTTCTTATAGTTGGAGTGGTCCAAATGGTTTTAATTCTACAAATCAGAATCCAACTATTCCAAATTCTACGCTAAATATGAGCGGCACCTATTCATTGTCTGTATCCTTGAGTGGATGTAGTGCAACAGCTTCTGTTAACGTTGTTGTTTCGCCAACTATTGCGTTGAATGCTCTTTCTACTCCTGCTTCATGTAATGGTTCGTGTAACGGAGGAATGAATGTTACTGCATCTCCTTCTACCGGACAGTTCTCTTTTTACACTTACAATTGGCAACCTGGTAATTATTCCTCACCAAGTGTTATCAACATGTGCTCCGGTACCTATACAGTAACAGTTAGCAATAACGCTGGATGTATTTCAACGGCAACGGTTAGTGTTGGTCAGCCTACAGTTTTAACATCCACATTAACCGGAGTAACAGATGCAACGTGTAATGGTTTGTGTGATGGTTCGGCTACCATAACCTTGAATGGAGGAACGCCACCCTATAGTTATTCATGGTCTAATGGTTCCTTTGTACCAAACCCTAGTAATTTGTGTTCAGGTTTAAACACTTGTAATTGGCAAGACGCAAATGGTTGCTTAGGAACATCTACTGTAACAATAAATCAACCTCAAGCCATCTCTGTAAGTATCCCAACTGTAAGCACCATATGTATCGGAGAGTCT
>JBKCIQ010000007.1:0-12848 GCA_046302135.1 Bacteroidota bacterium
CAATCAGGTGGAAATACCATCGCCGGTGTGGTAAAAACATTATCAGAGCGTCCGGAATAAAAACAAAAGACAAAAAAATAAAAACAACAATTAATAACAATTAAATTTTAGACAAATGGCAGATTTAAAAGCGTTCGCAGAACAATTAGTGAACTTATCAGTAAAAGAAGTTAATGAACTTGCAAAAATTTTAAAAGACGACTACGGAATTGAACCAGCTGCTGCTGCAGTTGCAGTTGCAGCCGGAGGTGGAGCTGCAGGTGGTGGAGAAGCTGCTGCTGCTAAAACAGCTTTTGATGTAATTCTTAAGTCCGGTGGTGCTAACAAGTTAGGAGTTGTTAAGATTGTAAAAGATCTTACAGGATTAGGATTGAAAGAAGCAAAAGACCTTGTTGATCAGGCTCCAAAACCTGTAAAAGAAGGAATCAGCAAAGAGGAAGCTGAGTCTATTAAAAAGGCTTTGGCTGAGGCAGGAGCTGATGTAGAGGTAAAATAATTCTATTGATCAAGGGAAACAGGCGCTTATTAACCTGCGTCTGTTTTCCTTTTCTGAATTTTCAGAATTAAAAACATAAGGTTAAGACTTGTTACTAAACAATATAAATCATCAGACCTGATGGTAACCAAACAAAAGCAGCAAAGAGTAAATTTCTCTTCTAACAAGTTTCCTGTTGAGTATCCAGATTTCTTAGAAATTCAAATTAAATCCTTTCAGGATTTTTTTCAATTGGAAACAACCCAGGAAAATCGTATAAACGAAGGATTGTTTAAAGTATTCGCCGAGAACTTTCCTATTTCTGACGCGCGTAATAATTTCGTATTGGAATTTCTCGACTATTACATCGATCCGCCGCGTTACACTATTGAAGAATGTATCGAAAGAGGTTTAACCTATGGCGTACCGCTAAAGGCTAAACTCAAATTATATTGTACTGATCCTGAACATGAGGATTTCGAAACCATCATTCAGGATGTTTATTTAGGAACAATTCCTTATATGACTCCTAAAGGGTCATTTGTTATTAATGGTGCCGAGCGTGTAATTGTTTCTCAGTTACACCGTTCTCCGGGAGTGTTTTTTGGTCAAAGCAGACATGCTAATGGAACCAAATTATATTCTGCACGTGTTATACCTTTCAAAGGTTCATGGATTGAATTCGCTACCGACATTAATAATGTTATGTATGCGTACATCGATCGTAAAAAGAAATTACCTGTAACCACACTTTTACGTGCTATCGGATTTGATAGTGATAAGAACATTCTTGAGATTTTTGGTCTTGCGGATGAGGTAAAAGTGAGTAAAGCCGGATTGAAAAAAGTTGTTGGAAGAAGACTTGCGGCCCGTGTGCTTCGTGCATGGATCGAGGACTTTGTTGATGAAGATACTGGTGAAGTTGTTTCAATAGAAAGGAATGAAGTTCTTATTGAACGTGAAGTTGAATTACTTGACGAGCATATTGATATCATTGTTGATGCAGGAGTAAAAAATATCATTCTACATAAGGAAGATGTAAACACTTCTGATTTTGCAATTATCTACAACACCCTTCAGAAGGATACAGCAAATTCTGAAAAAGAAGCAGTAGAACAGATTTACAGATTGCTTCGTAACGCAGAGCCACCAGATGAAGAAACAGCAAGAGGTGTTATTGATAAATTATTCTTTTCTGATAAGAGGTATGATTTAGGCGAAGTTGGTCGCTATCGTATCAATAAAAAATTAGGTTTAAACACTGCAATGGATGTTCGTGTTCTGACCAAAGAAGACATTATTCTTATCATTAAATATCTTATCGAGTTGATTAACTCTAAGATGGATGTTGATGATATTGATCACTTATCCAACAGAAGGGTAAGAACAGTAGGAGAGCAGTTATATTCTCAGTTTGGTGTAGGTTTAGCAAGGATGGCTAGAACCATTAGAGAACGTATGAATGTGCGTGATAATGAGGTGTTCACCCCAACAGACCTAATTAATGCTAAAACTCTTTCCTCTGTAATTAATTCTTTCTTTGGAACGAATCAGTTGAGTCAGTTTATGGATCAAACCAATCCTCTTGCAGAAATTACGCACAAGCGTCGTCTGTCTGCGCTCGGGCCAGGTGGTTTGAGTCGTGAGCGTGCAGGGTTTGAGGTTCGTGACGTTCACTACACTCATTACGGACGTTTGTGTACGATTGAAACACCTGAAGGTCCTAACATCGGGTTGATTTCTTCTTTATGTGTATACGCAAAAGTTAATAAGCTCGGCTTCATTGAAACTCCATACAGAAATGTACATAATGGAAGAGTAGATGTAAATAAAGAAGTTCTTTATCTAACAGCTGAAGAGGAAGATCAAAAAACTATTGCTCAAGCTAATGAACCTTTGGATAACAAAGGAACTTTTTTGAGTACGAAAGTCAAATCAAGGTTTGAGGGAGATTTCCCAGTAGTGGAACCAGAAAAGGTGTCATTAATGGATATTGCACCAAATCAAATTGCATCCATAGCAGCATCATTAATTCCATTCTTAGAACACGATGACGCTAACCGTGCATTAATGGGGTCTAACATGCAACGTCAAGCTGTTCCATTGATGCGACCTGAATCGCCAATTGTCGGTACTGGTATAGAAGCACGTGTTGCTCAGGATAGCCGTGTATTGATTAATGCTGAGGGTGACGGAATTGTTGAATACGTTGATTCAACCGAAATTGTAATTAGATACAACCGCGACGCAGAAGCTCAATTGGTAAGTTTTGAAGGAGATGTAAAATCTTATAAGCTTACAAAGTTCAAAAAGACAAATCAAAATACTTGCATGAACTTACGTCCTATTGTTCAAAAAGGAGATAAGGTTGAAAAAGGACAAGTTCTTTGTGAAGGTTATGCAACTCAAAAGGGTGAGCTTGGTCTTGGAAGGAATTTAAAAGTAGCATTCATGCCTTGGAAAGGTTACAACTTTGAAGATGCAATTGTTATAAATGAAAGAATTATTCGTGAAGACATTTTTACCTCAATTCATATAGATGAATATACTCTTGAGGTAAGAGATACCAAGCGTGGACTTGAGGAATTAACCCCAGATATTCCAAACGTTTCTGAAGAAGCTACAAAAGATTTAGATGACAATGGAATTATCAGGGTAGGAGCAGAGGTTAAAGAAGGTGATATTCTTATCGGTAAGATCACTCCTAAAGGAGAAACTGACCCATCACCTGAAGAAAAGTTGTTAAGAGCTATATTCGGTGATAAGGCTGGAGATGTAAAAGATGCATCATTAAAGGTTCCACCTTCATTAAAAGGTGTAATAATAGACAAGAAACTGTTCTCAAGAGCAATTAAAGATAAGAAGGCAAAATTGGAAGAAAAACCAATGCTTGACAGACTCGATCGTGATCATGAAAACAACATGTCTGCCCTTAAAACTCAACTTGTTGACAAGCTTTATTCTATTGTTAATGGAAGAACTTCTCAAGGCGTATTCAACAGTCTTAAAGAAGAAATTGTTCCAAGAGGAACAAAGTTCAACCAAAAGATGTTAGAGAAGATTGATTACACAGAAATCAATCCTGAAAACTGGACATCTGACAAGGAAAAAAATGATCAAATAAAAATGTTGTTGCACAATTACAACATTAAATACAATGATATCCTTGTTCGTTACAAGCTTGAAAAATTCCAAATAACTGTAGGTGATGAACTGATGTCAGGAATTGTTCAATTGGCTAAAGTTTACATTGCGCAAAAACGTAAGCTTAAAGTTGGAGATAAAATGGCCGGTCGTCACGGTAACAAAGGTATTGTTGCAAAGATTGTTAAAGAAGAAGACATGCCTTACCTTGAAGATGGAACACCGGTAGACATAGTATTGAATCCATTGGGTGTACCTTCACGTATGAACATTGGTCAGATTTATGAAACAGTTCTCGGATGGGCGGGACAGAAATTGGGAATTAAATTTTCAACGCCAATCTTTGACGGTGCATCAGTTGCTGATTTGGACGAGTGGTGTAACAAGGCAGGGGTTCCTCAATATGGTAAGACTTATTTATATGATGGAGGAACAGGTGAAAGGTTTGATCAGCCTGCAACTGTTGGTATAATTTATATGATGAAGTTAGGCCATATGGTTGATGACAAAATGCACGCACGTTCAATAGGGCCATATTCACTAATTACCCAACAGCCTTTGGGCGGTAAAGCTCAGTTTGGTGGACAGCGTTTTGGTGAGATGGAGGTATGGGCACTTGAAGCATTTGGAGCATCCAACATTCTACAGGAGATGTTGACCATTAAGTCAGATGATGTGAGCGGAAGAGCAAAAGCATATGAGTCTATTGTAAAAGGTGATAATCTTCCAGCTGCAGGTATACCTGAATCTTTCAATGTATTACTGCATGAACTAAGGGGATTGGCACTTGATGTAACCATGGATTAATTGATCAAATAATTAAAGCTTAAAAAATATAAAAATGGCTTTCAGAAAAGACACAAAATTAAAATCAAACTTCTCGAAGATTACCATAAGTTTAGCTTCCCCTGAAGCTATTCTTGGTCGTTCAAGCGGTGAAGTACTTAAGCCTGAAACAATAAATTACAGAACTTATAAGCCTGAACGTGACGGATTATTCTGTGAAAGAATTTTCGGACCTGTTAAGGATTACGAGTGTCACTGTGGTAAATACAAGCGCATTCGTTACAAGGGAATTATTTGTGACCGTTGCGGTGTTGAGGTTACGGAGAAAAAGGTACGTCGTGAAAAAATGGGACACATTAATTTGGTTGTTCCTGTGGCACATATATGGTATTTCAGATCACTTCCAAACAAAATTGGATATCTTTTAGGACTTCCAACAAAGAAGCTTGATATGATTATCTATTACGAACGTTACGTAGTTATTCAGGCTGGAATTTTGGAAAGTGAAGGGGTAAGTTATATGGACTTTTTAACCGAGGAGGAATATCTAGATAAACTTGAAAAGCTTCCAAAAGAAAATCAGTTTCTAGATGATACTGATCCTAACAAGTTCATTGCAAAGATGGGTGCAGAGGCACTTTGGGAACTTTTGAAGCGTCTTAAACTCAATGATCTTTCTCATGATTTAAGACATAAAGCTAATAACGAAACTTCTCAACAGAGAAAAAATGAAGCGTTGAAACGTCTACAGGTTATCGAGGCTTTCAGGCACGCTAATGGACATATTGAAAATCGACCTGAATGGATGATTATAAAGGTAGTTCCGGTAATACCACCTGAATTGCGTCCATTGGTTCCATTGGATGGAGGACGTTTTGCTACATCGGATTTGAACGATCTTTACAGAAGGGTTATTATCCGTAATAATCGTTTGAAGCGATTGATTGAAATTAAAGCTCCAGACGTAATATTACGTAATGAAAAGCGTATGTTACAGGAAGCCGTTGATTCATTGTTTGATAACTCAAGAAAGTCAAATGCTGTAAAAACTGAATCAAATAGAGCACTTAAATCACTTTCGGATTCATTAAAAGGAAAGCAAGGGCGATTCCGTCAAAACTTATTGGGTAAGCGTGTTGATTATTCTGCACGTTCCGTAATTGTTGTTGGGCCGGAGATGAAATTGCATGAGTGCGGATTGCCTAAAGAAATGGCGGCAGAATTATTTAAGCCATTTATTATCCGTAAGATGTTAGAAAGAGGTATTGTTAAAACCGTAAAATCTGCAAAGAAAATTGTTGACCGTAAGGAGCCAATTGTTTGGGATATTCTTGAAAATGTATTAAAAGGACATCCGGTTCTTCTAAATCGTGCTCCAACACTTCACCGTTTAGGTATTCAGGCATTTCAGCCAAAGCTTATAGAAGGTAAAGCTATTCAGTTGCATCCATTGGTTTGTACTGCGTTTAATGCCGATTTTGACGGTGACCAGATGGCGGTACACGTTCCACTAGGTAACGCTGCGGTATTAGAAGCGCAACTATTGATGCTCTCATCACATAACATCTTAAATCCATCCAATGGTGCTCCAGTGGCAGTTCCTTCTCAGGATATGGTACTTGGATTGTATTATTTAACCAAAGGAAAACGTAATCTTCCGAATGATACTGTAAGAGGAGAGGGTATGAAGTTTTACTCTGCAGAAGAACTTGTTATCGCATACAATGAGAAAAAAGTTGATTTGCATGCAATGATTAAAGTTCGTGTAGAAAATGCATTGGAAAATGATCATTTGGTCGTAAAAACGATTGATACAACGGTTGGAAGAGTTATTTTTAATACTGTAGTTCCTAAGGAAGTTGGGTACATCAATGAATTATTAACCAAAAAATCTCTTAGAGATATCATTGGTAAAGTATTGAAGAAAGTTGGAATGGCTAGGGCCGCACATTTCCTTGATGATATCAAAGATTTAGGTTTCAAGACAGCATTCCGTGGTGGATTATCATTCAACCTTGGAGATATTCAGATACCTGAAGAAAAAATTAAGATTATTAAAGATGCACACGCTCAGGTAGATGAAGTAATGGGTAATTACAACATGGGATTCATCACAAACAATGAGCGTTACAATCAGATCATTGATATTTGGACACACACTAATTCTAAAGTAACAAAGCAGGTTTTAGATAAACTAAGCAGTGATAGACAAGGATTTAACCCTGTTTATATGATGTTGGATTCAGGTGCAAGGGGATCAAAAGAACAGATTAAGCAGCTAAGCGGTATGAGGGGTCTTATGGCTAAACCACAGAAAGCTGGCTCAACAGGATCTGAGATTATCGAAAACCCTGTATTGAGTAACTTCCGAGAGGGATTATCAATATTGGAATACTTTATTTCAACTCACGGTGCTCCTAAAGGTCTTGCCGATACAGCTCTTAAAACTGCTGATGCAGGTTATCTTACACGCCGCTTGGTTGACGTTGCACAGGATGTCATCATAAATGAAGAAGATTGCGGAACTCTTCGTGGATTAGTTGCTACCGCATTGAAAAATAATGATGAGGTTGTTGAGTCTTTGTACGATCGTATTCTGGGTAGAGTTTGTCTGAATGATTTATATCATCCTACAACCGGAGAATTGATTTGTGAAGCCGGCGTTGAAATAACCGAATCAATTGCTGATAGAATAAATGAATCTCCTATTGAACAAGTTGAAATTCGTTCCGTTCTTACTTGTGAATCAAAGATGGGAGTTTGCGCTAAGTGTTATGGAAGGAACCTTGCAAACGGAAGAGTTGTTCAGATAGGTGAGGCAGTTGGGGTAATCGCGGCACAGTCAATTGGAGAGCCTGGTACTCAGTTAACACTTCGAACATTCCACGTTGGTGGTACAGCTTCCAATATCGCTGTTTCTTCACGTCTTGAGGCAAAATATGATGGTATTGTTGAAATTGATGAATTAAGAACAGTGGAGAGGCCTAACCTTGAAGGCAAAAAGGTTAACGTTGTAATAGGACGTTCGACCGAAATAAGAATTATCGATCAGAATACAGGAATAACTCTAACTACAGGTAATATACCTTATGGTTCTCACTTACATGTTATGCCTGGTGTAAAAGTTAAGAAGGGTGAATTAATTTGTGATTGGGATCCATATAACGCAGTAATCGTTTCAGAATTTGGTGGTAAGGTTGAATACGAACACATTGAAGAAGGTGTTACGTATCGTGAAGAAACAGATGAACAAACAGGATTCCGTGAAAAGGTAATCATTGAGAGTCGTGATAAAACGAAGAACCCAATGATTAAAATTGTGAGCAAAGGAAAAGAGGTATTGAAAAATTACAACATACCTGTTAATGCTCACGTAGTGGTTAATGAAGATGATAAGATTGAGCCGGGTCAGATCTTGGTAAAGATACCGCGTGTAACCGGTAAAACCGGAGATATTACCGGAGGTCTTCCACGTGTAACAGAATTGTTCGAAGCACGTAATCCAAGTAATCCTGCAACCGTTTCTGAAATTGATGGAATTGTTTCTTTCGGAAAAGTTAAGCGTGGTAATCGCGAGGTAATTGTAGAAGCTAAAACTAAAGAGAGAAAGACTTACTTGGTTCCACTTTCAAAGCATATCCTTGTTCAGGAAAATGACTTTGTGCGCGCAGGGGATCAGTTATCAGATGGTGCAATTGCTCCAGGCGACATATTAGCAATCAAAGGACCTACTGCCGTTCAAGAGTATCTTGTAAATGAAATTCAGGAAGTATACCGTTTGCAAGGCCAAAAACTTAACGATAAGCATTTCGAAACAATTGTAAGGCAGATGATGAGAAAAGTTGAGATAGAAGATTCAGGTGATACTATTTTCTTGGAGAATCAACTTGTAAATAAGATTGAGTTTATGAGAGAAAACGATTCTCTTTTCGGGATGAAATATGTTATAGATGCTGGCGATGCAACTGAGGTTCAACGCGGTCAAATAATATCTGCAAGAAAACTTCGTGACATTAATTCAAATTTAAAACGTAAGGATAAAAAGTTGGTAGAGAGTCGAGATGCGGTTCCTGCAACAGCTAATCCTGTTCTTCAGGGTATTACAAAAGCTTCATTACAGACAAGCAGTTGGATCTCTGCAGCTTCATTCCAGGAGACAACAAAAGTGCTTAATGAGGCGGCTGTTAATGGTAAAGTAGACACATTGCTTGGGCTGAAGGAAAACGTAATTGTTGGTCATTTGATTCCAGCAGGTACCGGAATGAGACAATATGAGAAGCTTGTTGTTGGTTCTATGGAAGAATATGAACAGTTAATGGCCTCTAAAGAGGAAGTTTCAGAGGAGCAAGATTAAATTATTAATTATATTTATTACCTCATTTAGATTTTTTTTATCGAAATTTAAACCCGGAATTATCCGGGTTTTTTTATGAAAAAATATTCAATAATATTTATCGCGTTGCTGTTTTTTTCGTGCAGAGAAGCTATAAAAGAAAAGACAGTTGATTTTTTGAATTCAGAAATCAAAAATCTTGAAATTACTTCCAGTGCCAAAACAGACAAAATCTCATCTGATGAACTTCCTGAAATTCTAGAAGACGATTTTGACTGTCCACCCGAAGGAAATGCAAAGCCTGAAAGAGTAAGAAAACTGAATAAATTTAAAAACAGGACAAATTTCCCTAAAGAAAATGATTTTAATTTAAACATAACCCTTAAAGAGATTTTAAAGCCCGGTAATGACGAAAATAGATGGAAAAATAATGACGCCGCCAGGATTGTTGGATATGTTTATGATGTTAAACCCGGAGGGATAGAAACGACGAATTGTAAATCAAAAGATAAGTCGCTTAGAGATACGCATATTGAAATTGTTCTTAATCCTATGAGTGCCAAACAAAATGAAGTAATGATTGTTGAAATTACCCCAAGAATAAGAGCAATTATGAAAAATAGGGGAGAGGATTGGAGTACAAGTATGGTACGTAGTAAGTTTTTAGGTAGATGGGTAGAATTTGAAGGATGGATGCTTTTTGATTTGGAACATGATAACATGGCTGAAAACACAAGGCCAGGAAACCCGAAGAATTGGAGAGCTACTGGATGGGAAATTCATCCCGTTACATCAATGAAGGTGACTAATAGGAAGTAGTTTTTTACACTTTTTATTCGCACTCGTCAACAACCTGGTCAGGTTTGAATTTTTTTGTATCAAAATTGAATTCGCTATCAGTGATTTCTAGGTTTGGACTAAATTTCTTTATATCAAAAGATTGGGAGCTTCCATCTTTCATCATTAATTGTAAGGTGATGATTTGTTTTTTTGATTTATCAATATAAATTTTTGCGGTGTGATATTTTTTCTTTTCAGGTTTTACAGTTGGAGTTAGACTAATAATTTGAGTTATAAGTCCTTTAGAGTTTTTTTCTTCTTTCTCAAATTTAAATTTGTAACCCTTTTCATATATCGTGAAAATCTTTGTGGGATTCATGCCATCATCATCTGTTGGTTGAAAACACTTGATAGAAACCTCTTGTTGTTCTTTATTATGGTTATACACTTTTTTACCATCACAAACAATGGAGTTACCGGGAATCTCCAACCTGAATTTTGTACCTTTAACTTTGATTTTACCATCTTGTTTTTCTACAATTTTCTTGTCTTTTCCTGTGATGGTATAAAGATAATCAGCTGATATTGTCTTGTAAGATTTAGTTATTTTACTCATCTCATCAAGAATAGATTTTGCTTTTGGGTCTTGCTCTTGTGCTAAAATAGATCCGGACCATAAAATTATAGTTGCAAAAAATGTGTTTTTTAAATTATTTTTCATTTGTTTGTTTTTATTTCAAAAGGACAAAAGTTTGATGCTTTTTAATCCCTTTGGTTTAAATCATTCAAAAACTGTTCCAAAGCATTTAGGTCTTTTATTAGCACCTCTCTGGCCTTTGATCCTTCAAATTTACCTATAATACCTGCAGCTTCAAGTTGATCAACAATTCTTCCTGCTCTGTTATACCCTAGTTTTAACTTTCTTTGTAATAAAGATGCAGAACCTTGTTGGTGTTGTACAACAATTCTGGCGGCGTCATCGAACATTTTGTCTCTATCTGAAAGATCGATCTCTTTTGCATCCGCATTTTCATCAATAAATTCCGGCAGCAAATGAGCATCAGGGTAAGCCCTTTGGGAACCTATGAATTCTGTTATTTTTTCAACCTCCGGAGTGTCAACGAAAGCGCATTGGAGCCTGATCAGGTCACTACCTGTGGATAAAAGCATGTCGCCTCTCCCGATTAATTGATCGGCACCTCCTGTATCTAAAATTGTTCTCGAATCAATTTTTGAAGTTACTCTAAAGGCTATTCTGGCAGGGAAATTTGCTTTTATTATTCCGGTGATAATATTTACTGATGGTCTTTGAGTTGCTATAATTAAGTGAATTCCTATGGCACGTGCCAACTGTGCAATTCTTGCTATTGGCATTTCTACTTCTTTTCCTGCAGTCATTATTAAATCTGCAAACTCATCAATTACTACCACAATATAAGGTAGATATTTATGACCAAGTTCAGGATTTAATTTTCTGTTAATGAATTTTGTATTGTATTCTTTGATGTTTTTAACATGTGCATCTTTCAATAACTCATAACGATTGTCCATTTCAATACAAAGTGAATTAAGTGTATGAACTACTTTCGTAGTGTCCGTTATGATGGCTTCTTCGGAATTAGGTAGTTTAGCAAGAAAATGCCTTTCAATTTTATTGAATAATGTCAACTCAACTTTTTTAGGATCAACTAAAACAAACTTTATTTGAGCAGGGTGCTTTTTGTAAAGTAATGAAACTAGAACAGCATTGAGTCCAACGGATTTACCTTGACCCGTAGCACCAGCCATTAAAAGGTGAGGCATTTTAGCTAGATCTGCAATGAAAGTTTCATTTGAAATTGTTTTCCCCAATGCAACTGGTAAGTCAAAATTTGAGTTTTGAAATTTCTCAGATGCGAGTATATTTTTCATTGGTACCATTTCTGGATGTAGGTTAGGAACCTCTATCCCAATTGTTCCTTTTCCCGGAATAGGAGCTATTATACGAATACCAAGCGCTGAGAGACTGAGCGCAATATCGTCTTCTAAATTTTTAATCTTAGATATCCTTACACCTGCTGCAGGTACAATTTCATATAGCGTAACAGTTGGCCCTGGAGTAACTTTAATCTTTTCAATTTCTATCCCGTAATTTTTAAGTGTAGAAACAATTTTATCATTATTTGCGGCAAACTCTTCTTGAGAAATTCTTACTTCACTTTTCCCATATTCATTTAATAAATCTAATGTTGGAAACTGATAATTACCTAATTCAAGTGTTGGATCAAACTCTCCAAATTCTTCTACTAATTTTTTCGATTTTTCCTCAATATCTTCATCTTTTAACAACACTTCTTCCTCCTTTTTCTCTTCCAATAGCACCTCAACTTTACCTTCTTTCTTTAAAACAGATTCAGGATTATCAAAAACAACGTTTGATACTATTTCAGGGTTCTGAACTCCGGAAAACTCAATTATATTACTTTGATTTTCATTAGATTTAGACGTTTCATTTTTTGGGGATTCAACCACTTTTACTTCGAACTGGAGCATTGCCTCCTCTTCTTCTTTGGTTAATACCGGGTCTTCATTTATTTCAAGAGTGGTATTTGAAATACTTTCAGCTTTTGAAATCGGAACAATCTTACTCTTGTTTTCTTGTGTATCATCTTCGTTATCAAATTCGGAAATGTCGTCTAATTCTATTTTTTTTGATGGAATTTTAAATTTAAGGTTGAAAGATATTACTAGAAAAATTAAAAGTGAAACTGCAAGTAATGCGGCAGTTCCTGTAATACCTATCCAATTATTTAATTGATTATTTATTACATAACCAAATCCCCCTCCAATCCAAAGTTTATCAAATGTAAAAATGCAACCCAATGTTAAAGATGTCCAAACAAGTAAGAAAATCATTCTTCTTCTTAATTTTGTTAATGATGGCATGTCTTTTAAAAGTAGTTTTTTCAAACCCTCTCCAAAAAGTAAGGGAACGAGAAAAAATGAAGCAGCACCAAACCATTTATGCATAAATAGGTGAGATGTTAATGCTCCTAATTTCCCAAGCCAGTTTTCTATTTTTGTTTCGTTTTGAAAAAGTTCATTAATGGGGCCGGTTACCTTATCTTGGTCATTTTCCCATGTGAAAATGAAAGAAGTGAAAGCTATCAATAAGTATAATCCAAAAAGAAAAATACACAACCCGAGTACCCTTTGTGTTTTTTCATCTTTATAAATTCCAAAAACTTTTGAAAAAAAAGCTTTTACCTTAGTTAAAAGGCTGATATTTTCCTTTAATTGAGTTTTTTTAGGAGTAGATTTTGAGTTCTTTTTAGTTGATTTTTCAGAATC
>JBKCIQ010000008.1:0-49930 GCA_046302135.1 Bacteroidota bacterium
GTCCATGTTCCTGCACCTACCGTACTTAGGGTTACGGTTGTAGGTGTTTGAGATTTTATAAAAGAAAAAAAAGTAAGAAAAAAAACAAAAAATAAGGGAAATGAATTCTTTAATCTTCGAACATAGATAAATTCCATGGCAATTGAAATGCTCATTATTTTTTGATTTTGTTAATTTAAATCTAGTCCTAGTAATCTTTAAATCAACCCACTAAATTAAAACAAATAAACCAATTAAAAGGATATTTAAGGGGTATTTTTCATCGAATTTTTTAAGCAATTAAAATAAAAATTCTTATGATTAATAATTACCAAAAAAAATATGAATACTCAGTAATTTATATCAACACCGACAAAAATATTACCATTGTTAAACCGCCTCGCTTACCACCTCTTTAATGTCGTCTCCAATAACTCTTTTGAGTAGATTTTCTATACCGGCTTTAAGTGTCATGGTACTGCTTGGGCATCCACTGCAAGCTCCTTTCATTTGTACGGTTACAACTCCGTTTTCAAATGATTTAAAAGTGATGAGCCCTCCGTCTTGTTCTACCGCCGGACGTATATAGCTCTCAAGCGTCTCCACAATTTTACTTTCAATTTCATTTTTAGGTATCGAATGCTCTGTGCTAATGGAGGTAGTTTTTTGGAAATCACTGTCTACCGGAAAATCTTTTTTTGGTAACTCCAAAATCAATGGTTTGTCTGAACGCGTATAGGTGGTTAGGAACGAACGAACCTCCTGAAAAACATCCGGCCATTCGATGAAATCATGTTTTGTAATGGTAATGTAATTTGCAGATACAAAAACACTTTTGGTAAAAGGAAATTCGAAGAGTTTTTGTACAAGCGGCGCTCCTTTGGTTTCTGTTATTTTATGGTATTCGGCAGTTGCTCCGTTTTCTATGATGTTCTTACTTGCAACAAATTTCATTGAAGCAGGATTTGGAGTAGATTCAGCGTAAAATTCCCATGGTACCTCATTCGTTTCCATATTTACTCTTTACTTTTTAAGTTTGCATCACAAAAGTAAAAGATATAAAGTACTAAATGCAGAGAAAAACGGATTTTCTTGTAATTGGTTCAGGCATTGCGGGCTTAACCTACGCGCTCAAAGTTGCAGAAAAGGGGTCAGTTTGCATCATAACAAAGGCAAATGAAGATGAAAGCAACACCAAATATGCTCAGGGCGGAATAGCCACTGTAATGTACCACCCGGATTCTTATGAGAAACACATCAGTGACACACTCATTGCAGGTGCGGGACTTTGTAATGAAAAAATTGTGAGAATGGTAGTTACCCAGTCAACCGACAGAGTAAAGGAATTAATTGATTGGGGAGCAAATTTTGACAAGACAGAAGAAGGAGAATTTGATTTGGCGCGCGAAGGAGGTCACAGTGAAAAAAGAATTTTACATCATAAAGACAACACAGGTTTTGAAATTGAGCGAGCGCTTTTAAGCAAAATAAATAAGCACCCAAACATCACTGTTTTTAATCATCACCTCGCAATTGATGTTATCACACAACATCATTTGGGTGAACATGTAACAAGCAAAACACCGGGTATTAAATGTTATGGCGTTTATATACTAGACACTCGCTCTGGTAAAATTGAAACAGTTATTTCTAAAATTACCTGCGTAGCCACAGGAGGAGCCGGGCACGTATATCAGAATACAACCAATCCTTCTGTAAGTACAGGAGATGGAATAGCAATGGTTTATCGTGCAAAAGGAAAGGTAAGAGACATGGAGTTTGTTCAGTTTCATCCTACTGCACTGTATAATCCGGGGGAGCATCCAAGTTTTTTAATTTCAGAAGCAGTAAGAGGTTTCGGTGCTGTTTTGAAAAATGGTATTGGAAAGGAATTTATGCAAAACTATGACTCCCGAGGATGTTTGGCCCCAAGAGATATTGTTGCTAGGGCCATTGATAATGAAATGAAATTAAGCGGCGATGATTTTGTTTATTTAGATTGCAGACACCTCGATCGAAAAGGATTTATTGAGCACTTTCCCAACATTTACAACAAATGCATGAGTATCGGTATTGATCCTTTTATCAAAATGATTCCTGTTGTTCCTGCACAACATTATTTGTGCGGAGGCATTGAAACGTCTGAAACAGGAGCATCAAGTATTGAAAATCTATATGCAGTAGGGGAGTGTGCCTGTACAGGATTGCATGGTGCAAACAGGCTGGCTAGTAACTCTTTGCTTGAGGGATTGGTTTTTGCGCATGAAGCCGCAATTGACTCAATTAAAAATTCCAATAGAATTGAATTTATTGAAAAAATTCCTGATTGGAACGATGAAGGAACCGAACAGCCGGAAGAAATGATTCTCATTACACAGAGCAGAAAAGAAGTACAACAAATAATGAGCAATTATGTTGGAATTGTAAGAAGTGAATTAAGACTCAAACGTGCATTCGATCGATTGGAAATTTTATATCGCGAAAACGAAGCCTTGTATCAGTCCACAACTGTTTCTGCTGAGTTATGTGAGCTAAGGAATTTGATTTGCGTTGGCTATTTGGTAATTAAATCTGCATTAAGAAGAAAGGAGAGTATAGGTTTGCACTTTCTTCAACAATATGCTAGTGGCTGATTACTATTCTCCACAATATCCGGAAATCAATTTATATTTTCTGATTTTTTCAAGTGAAGTTTTATCTTTTGCAATTCCAAACAATGGAACCTCGAATAATGAGCCCTTAATATCTTTTTCTGATATTATTTCATATCCCAAAATAACTTTCTCATTCATTCCTGTCAAACTATTAAATTTCCATTCTTCAAAAAACCGCAACTTAGACATATTGTTTAAATAATGAAAATCACTACGGATTTGTTTATACATGACATTGCCATTTACATCAACAGAATCCTCTCCATCGGGAGTTAACAGACGAATTTCGTCGTATTGGTGAGTTTTATTTTTAGTTACCTCAGCATTGATTGACTTACCGCAATCATCAAAAAAAACTATTTTATTGTTGTTTAGTGCTTTTTTAAGTTCGTTTGTTAAAGTGAGATTCTGGTAATTGCTCAGGTATTTGTTCTCAACATCACGCATGTAATCATTTATAGTTTGACCTTGGTAACCTGTTAAATTGTTTTTTTCTGAGGTGTCCATGGAGATTTTCGCAGGATTTTTAATAGTTACTTCGTATACAATTAAATCACTTATTGGAACATTAATACTTTTATTATTTTGTGATGAAATATTTCCAATTATAAGTAAATTTAAAATTGTTGAGGTGATAGAAAATATTTTTTTCATGATTTGTTGTTTTGATTCAAAGATATAATTATTAAAACCAGATTGGTTACATTTAAACTATCATTGATATATTTTGTTGAACTAATATATATGAGCAGTTAACTTAATTAACTTTGTGTAGTAATTAAATGAAAAGTATTTACACCCAAAAATTGATCTGGAAAATTTTTCTGCTCGTAGCAGCAGCGGTGATCGTTGCTTTCTCGTTGTTCTATACACAACGTTTGGTTAACAAGTTAAAGGAAGATGAAAAGGCAAGAATTAATCTTTGGGCTCAGGCAATTCAGAAAAAAGCCGCATTGGTAAGGTTCACAACAGAAATTATTGCACAAACTGCAGAACAGGAAAAAAAGAAAGCAGAATTGTATGCTCAGGCCACCAGGGAATTAATGAAGGATATCAGTGATTATAGCTTTGTAATTGATGTACTTAAAAACAACACTACTGTTCCTGTGATTCTTGTAGATGACAAAGGAAATATGTCCGCAAGAAATTTACCTGATTCAACTCGCGAGAGAGACTCAACTTATATTAGGCAACAGTTAGATGAAATGAAGAAGAACCATTCGCCAATAGAGTTCGAATATTTTAAAGGACGTAAACAATTACTTTACTACAAGAATTCTAAGTTGTACGAATTCACTAGAGAAGTTTTTGAAAGGAATATTAAATCCTTCATTACAGAGGTTGCAGATAATTCAGCCGCTGTACCTGTCATAATGGTGAACGCATCAAAACTTAAGCAGGAAACAAAGGTGCTTGCATACGGTAAAGTGGATAAAAATATAGTTGAGGATTCAAGTAAATTAAAAATCCAACTAGAAAAAATGTCATCTCAGAATGAGCCTTTGTCGATTGATCTGGGTGACGGCCCATGTCTTATCTACTATGAAAATTCTTATTTGTTGCAACAACTTAAGTATTACCCATGGATTCAATTTTCTGTTATCGGCTTGTTTTTACTAATAGCTTATGCGATGTTCAGCACCTCTAGAAAGGCTGAGCAAAATCAAGTTTGGGTTGGAATGAGTAAAGAAACAGCTCACCAATTGGGAACACCACTTACGGCTTTGTACGGTTGGTTGGAATATTTAAAAAGTAACGGAACTGACGACTCCGCCGTTCGGGAAATGCAACGCGATATGGATAGGCTTAGGGTAATAACGGATCGTTTTTCCAAAATAGGTTCTCAGCCGGTTTTGATTGAGGAGGATATTGTTAAAGCAATTGAAAATATTTTGGATTATATGCGTTCCAGGTCATCAAGGAATGTAGAAATTAGTTTTTCTAAAAACTGTGAATTCGCAAATGTAAAATTAAGTGTTCCGCTTTTTGAATGGGTGATTGAAAACCTAATTCGAAACGCAATAGATGCAATGGATGGAAAGGGTAAAATAAAAGTTAACATCGAACACTTTGAAAATGAAGTAATCATTGATGTTTCAGATACAGGAAAAGGAATTCCTAAATCAAAATTCAAAACTGTTTTTAAACCCGGATATACTACCAAACAAAGAGGTTGGGGGCTTGGTCTTTCTCTGTGTAAAAGAATTATTGAATTGTATCATCACGGCTCTATTTTCGTAAAATCTTCTTCTCCGGATTCCGGGACAACGTTCAGAATAATTATGAAAAAATAAAATCAACGAAAGGATATCGACGATCCTTTTCCAATTTTGATTTTACCGTTGTTGTAAGTTTCTCTTTCGTTATTTCTTATTTTAACTCCTTCATTTAATATAATTCTCGAATTTTTACGAAGTTCAATTTTTGCTTTTGATGTTACGAAAATGTCTTTTTCAATTGTTAAGGTTTTACCTTTTGCCACGGTTAACTTTCCGTCAATTTTTCTTGATGAATTCCAAGTTGTATTTTTTTTGATATAAATATTTTTTTCATTTCCGGTTTCGGCTAAAGGTGTACTCCACAATCCTCGTCCGTAGGTTGCAACGTAAAGTGTATTTGAACTCTGATTGATTTCCAAATCCGAAATAACGGTGAAAGGTAATTTTGATTTTTCGTTTTCAAATCTTACCCATTTGCCCGCTTCCATCATTTTATAATTGGTGAAGTAGATTCCGGTATCGGTTCCAAGGTAAATATTACCTGCACTTGACTCCTCCACACAGATTTTGTTTGCCGGATGATCAGGTAAATTGTATGTAATATCTGTAAAAATTATGGTATCCGGATTCTCTGAAATTTCCATTTTCATGATCTCGCTCTTAAATCCTGAATAGATGTCCTGCCATATTGCATAGTAGATATTATCATCATTTGGATCAGCTACAATATCTGCAATTTCGCGCCAATTTACTCTGGGTGCAAAACGTGTTAGGTCTCTCCAAATTGGCTCAGCCTCGTTTAAATTTGAGGTGAAAAATATTTTGCCTTTCAGTGAATCTTTGGCCCACAAAACCCCGGAAAAAATCAACAGACATTTTTCCTTTTTTATTCCATTCATTGCAAAACAATTTATTTGCTGATTGAACAACATCCCATTGTTTTGTTTCATGTCCGGAAAAAATGTTTTTTGTTCCCATTTTGCGTCCAGTTTCCCATTACTGTTATCCTTGCAAAATAACTGATGGTGCCCTAGCCATAGTCTGTTGTTTTTTTTATCCATCCACATGGGTCTTCTAAAGTTACTGCATGGTCCGGGAGGTGTTGGATTTCCTCTCCAGTTTTTACCTCCGTTTGACGTAAGTACGAGTGTTGGAGAGTTTCCCTGTGCAATTGCGTATTCTGTGTTTAATTCGCTTATAGCCGCATCATATCCATCACCTACGCCTGAAGTTTGGTTGCTCCATTCGCCATTTCTTAAAGTGTAAATTCCGTTATCTTGTCCGCCGCCCACAACGTAATCATTCAATGATTCACTGCTTCCTATTCCCCATAGCTGTGCAATGCTTAATCCTTTACCATTAATATTAGTCCAAGTTTTTGCATTCTCAGCTCCTGGCAGTGACACAGAAATACCTCCATCGTTTGCCATCATTACAATATCGTCCTTGCCCTGTACACTTGCGTTTATGATTTTTAAATCCCTAACATCTGCGTGTGTGTTTGCCCCGTAGTAATCGCTTATGGTTTGAAAAGTAAGCCCCCCGTTTTTACTTTTGGCAACTTGGGTCATTGAAAGATACATTACAGAAGTGTCCTCTTCATTTACATCAAATTCCATATTCCAATATCCGTTTCCAATAAAAACTCCATTCTTATTCCTGTTTTCACTCCATTTATTACCGTCATAAATCTGAATAAACGCACCCTGTTCCGCATGTGCAATGTAAATTAGGTTTTCAAATCCTTTTTTCCTTATTACATCTATTTGAATATTTGATGCAAATAGATCATGTTTCAAGTCAAGCCAAGATTTGCATCCATCTTTACTGCAATAAAACTCTGCTTTCTCATTGTTTTCACTCCTGCTACTGATATAAAAAGTTTTCGGATCTCCCGGCTTCCATTCACAATCTGCGATATGAAAAAACTGATCTTTATTTTTAAAAGGCGGGTAAATTTTTCGCCAGGTTTTCCATGCGTCTTCAGTAAAATAATTTTCACTTCCTATTCTTGCATACATAACATCTGGATACTCAGGATTCATTTTCAGATAATCTACAATTTTATTATCTCTGATATTAATTTTCGGGCCTACCTGTTCCCAGTTTTCTCCTCCATTTACACTTTTTAATATTCCGTTACTATAATTATATAATCTTCCATTTCCTCCCATTTGAGTTCCAATGTAGATTACTCTTCCTTCTGAATTTGGTACCACTTCAATTGCACTTATTCCCGTGCCCGGACTTTTATATGAATCGGTAATATTTTTCCAGTCGTAAGAATTAATATTAACTTCTGATTTAATCCCTTTCCAAAGTCCTCCATAAAGACTTCCTGCATACACAATTTTTGCATCTTTACTTTCGGTCCAGCAAGTGTTCACAAACCCAATGTTTTGTTTTGGTAAAATATCCGGACCCAGATTTTTGTAGAATGCACCGCTAATATCTTGCCCGAGTAAAATTTTTAAAGCAATGAAAATGGCTGTAAAAATATTTTTTTTCATTCTTGCTTCAAAGTTATTAAAAAGCAAATGTGATTAAATAATGAAAGTGATCTTTATATTGGACTCTAACACATTTATTTTTACTGAAACAATAATTTAAATGAGCGAACTCTCTGTTTTTTTTGCGTCAATCGATAAAGATAAAATTTCTGACGGCCGATCTTATTCAGAACAAATGCTTGGGCATATCATACAAGGCAATTACAATGATTTCCCGGATTTAGATGGTGTAGAACTGGCTTTGATAGGTGTTAATGAAGGCAGACGGTCTTCCGGCAATTCAGGTTGTGCTCATGCGCCGGATGAAGTAAGGAAATTCCTCTATAGATTACATCATGGAAGTTTTTCCGCAAAAGTTGCGGATTTAGGAAATATTGTTGCGGGTGATTCAGTTGATGACACTTATTACGCTTTAATCAATTCTGTTGATTACCTTATTAGGAAAAATATTATACCAATTATAATTGGTGGTGGTCATGATTTGACTTATGCTCAGTTTTTAGGTTATGAAAAGTTGGAACAAACCATCAATGTGGTAACAGTTGATTCAACTTTCGATTTGGGTACACCCGATGATGAATTTTCATCCAAATCTTTTTTAGGCAAAATAATTTTACATCAGCCAAACTATCTTTTTAATTACAGCAATATTGGGTATCAAACTTACTTGGTAAGTCAAAGTCAGTTACAAATGATGAGTAAATTGTATTTTGATGTATATAGATTGGGGCACGTACGGGATAATATTACAGAATCAGAACCTATAATTCGTCATGCAGACTTTCTGTCTTTTGATATTTCAGCAATAAAACATGCTGATGCACCTGCACATCCGGAGGCATCCCCAAACGGTTTTTATGCAGAAGAGGCCTGCCAGATGATGTGGTATGCTGGCATGAATGATCGAATGTCTTCTGTTGGAATCTATGAACTGAATCCTGAACACGATATTCATGGAAAAACTACTCATCTTGCCGCGCAGATGATTTGGTGTTTTATTGATGGTTTTTATTCAAGAAAAAGAGATTATCCTAGTCGCAGTAGTAATGATTATACAAGGTTTCACGTCTTTTTACAAGACAATAAATATGAAATAAATTTTTATAAAAGTAAAAAGTCGGATAGGTGGTGGATGGAAGTTCCTTACCCTTCTCAGAAAGGGTTAAAATTTGAGCGGCATACATTGGTGCCATGTTCATATAAAGATTATGAAACCGCATGTAAAGATGAAATTCCGGATCGTTGGTGGCAGACTTATCAGAAGTTAAGTTAGTCTCAGGTTCCTAAAAGAAATCTTATTGGGAAAGGACTATTTTTTAAATAAGGTTTTATAAGTTGAAGAAATTTTGCCATCCACCAAAGTATCATTGCGTGGAATAAGTAGAGTTGAAGAAAATTCAAAAAGTTTAAAGTCGGAAAATTTTCACTGAATAAAAATGCAATTAAAAAACTGTGCATAATATACATTAGTAAAGATGATTGGCCGTAAACCGATAAAACATCTAAAATAAATTTTGGCAATATTTTTTCAATAGAAGAAATTAAAAATAAAATAAAGCCCAAAAAGGTAAGGAAATAACAAATTTTTGGAGGATAAAAAAGCTCGCTGTATCCACTTCGTGTCATTAGAACAGGATTTGTAATTGACCAAGTTATAATTCCTAAAAACATCATTATTATCCCTGTGTAGATCAGAATTTTTTGTTTGAAACGAACTTGACCATTGAAAAAAGTTCTTCCGGTGAATGATCCAAGTAAAGATACGCCCAGCCAAGGAAAGATAGGAAACCAACCTTCAATCAGAAAATTCTTAATTGTTGGTCCATTAAACCAATTTGTAATTAAACCATCTTCACTCAATGCAATTTCAAATGGATTGTCAGCGTATCCAAAATAAATTTGTAAAAATGGTGAGGTGATAAAGAAAAGTAAGGAAATAATTAAATGGAGCCAACTATTTATTTTACAAAAAATATAATTTATGATTAGAGATATTCCAATAATATACAGAACATCAAATGAAGAAAATGGAAATAGTTTCCAGATGAAAACATCTATTAATCCGGCAACTACAATTGTAGCTATTCCTCTTTTTGTAAAATATAAAAAATTTCTATTAAGTGCTTTTTGAATATATGGTACAAGTATTCCGGATAAAAAAACAAAACTTGGTGCCGCAAAGCTCCCGTATAAACGGAAAATAAAAGGATGCGGCTCAGCAAGGTTGTAAGCGGCCATATTTGCAGCAATCATAGTAAAAATTGCTAAACCCCTTGTAGCATCTATGCTTAAATTTCTGCTTTTCACCGATGTAAAAATACGATTGATTTCACGACTTTTTTCAAAAGTATCATTATTGTATTAAAACATATTAATTTTGTTAAAGAAAGTATTTAATAAATGATTAAAATACAAATACTTGATTGGGATAAGCCGAGCACGAAAATTGTAATTACCGTGTTCACTGCTTTATTGGTTATATCCTCTTATTTTATCGTTTTCAGTTATTACTCTTATTTGCGTGATTCTGAAAAACAAACGCTTTCACGTTTAGGTGCAATCTCCAAAACTCTTGTCAATCATGTAAATGGAGATACGCACTATAGAATTTGTTCAAAATACAAAACTCCCGGGTTGCTTAAATCAAATAATTCTGATTCCGATTATTACAGTATACACAAGGTTCTTAAAGATGCATTTTCAGCAAATGGTCTTGAGTCTGAAATATCAACACTTGTCTGGAATCCGCAAACTAATATTTTCAATTATATAGTTAATTCTACTGACACTCCTTATGTTCGCGATCCATACAAAGATTATTTACCTGAATTTAAATACGCATATGAAAAAGATACTGTTATACATAAGTATGAAGATGAATTCGGTACATGGCTTACCGCACTTTCGCCAATAAAAAATTCTAAAGGTAAATCAGTTGGCATTTTAGAAGTTGATATGAGGTTCGATGCATTCATCAAGGAAGCAAGGAAGGGGATGTTGAAAAATCTTGCTTTTTCATTAATTATATTCGCAGTAACTGTAATTGTGTTATTGAGGTATATTCGAATAATATTGAACTCTGAAGAAAAATCAAAAAAACAAATTGAAACATCAGCTCACGAAATCGCACATAAGAATAAAGAAATACTGGACAGTATTAATTACGCCAGACGTATACAAAATGCAATTCTTCCGCCAAGGGAAGAAGTTTTTTCTTGCTTAAAAAATGCATTTATTCTTTATAAACCTAAAGATATTGTTAGTGGAGATTTTTATTTTTTCACTAAAACCCAAAACAGATACATTATTGCCGCGGCTGATTGCACCGGGCATGGGGTACCTGGTGCCTTAATGAGTATGATAGGTAACGATTTACTGCATCAGATAATTAGAGAAATGAAAGTTGAAACTCCGGCTAAAGTTCTTGATCATTTACATATGGGTGTTACCTCAATACTTAAACAAGATACTCAAAGGGACTCTAGAGATGGTATGGATATAGCTATGCTTAGTTTCAGTCATGATATGAAGTTGCTGGAATATGCCGGAGCTTACAGATCTCTGTTTTTGGTGAGAAATGATGAGGTGAAAGAATTCAAAGCCAATAAGTTTCCAATAGGAAATAACCAACACGAAAGGAGTCATTTCAATAATAATGAGGTTCAGATTCAGAAAAATGACATGTTATATATTTTTACTGATGGTTACGCTGATCAGTTTGGCGGACCTAAAGGAAAAAAGTTCATGATGAAAAATTTTCAGCAATTGCTTTCTAAAATTTCTTCTCTGAGTGTTACTGAACAAGAAAGTGTATTAAGCGACACTATTGACAATTGGCGCGGAGAACACGAACAAGTTGATGATATTCTTGTAATCGGAATTCGTGTTTAATTATTTCAAAGACATCAATCAATCGCAAGTTTGATTCCCCTCATTCTTTTCGCTTCCCTAATGTTATATTTTTGAATTCAGATTATATGCTGATTGTTTGTTGTTGTGTTTTGTTGTTGAGTTGAGATAATTTTTAATTATTGAAACTCTCAGAGACCTGCCCCGTAAGGCAGGTTTTCTGCATTATTAGAATACCTAAAATATTAATCGTTATAAGTTTTGGGGACAGATGGGTCAGTAACAATAATGTAATCCCCCAGGTTTTTTACTTTTTCCCATTCAGGTTTATTGAAATCGGTATCAGAACCTGATGAAATCACCAACACTTTAGTTTTCGGACTGTATTTTTTCAGTTGCTCAACAATTGCAAAACGCTCATCACTATGAAATCTTCCATTAACCTGAAATATTTTTTTGTCTTTATTCTTCTTTCTGTACTCTGAAATAGAATAAGCCATGGTGGCATCCCACAAGGATTGGGCAGTTACCAAACTGAATCCTCCCATGCTCATCACAGGCATTTTTGCTTTTGAAGTATCGTTACTGTGACCTGACATTCCTCCGGTGAGCTTTTCGTAATATTTTCCACTTGCTGTATCATAGGGTAGCGGGGCAAAATTTTCCCTGAATTTCTTGTCAATTTTTTCCAGTTCTTTTTGTCCTTTACGTCCCGCTAGATTACTATATCGACTAGCTGCGTTGGCACAAATTACATCTAATTTTTTTTCTTTTGCAAATTCAACCATTGGCTTATAATCTCTGTAATTACTCCAAGCTCTGGCGTCTTTTTTGAAATGTTTTTCCTTAATCAGATCTCTTAAATATTCATTCATTATATTCTGAACATCCCTGTCAAACATTTCCATTGAAAGTGCTAGTTTTTCTCCGAATGTTTGATGTAATTTTTCAAAGATTGTTTTTTCCAGAAAATGAGTTACACTGTCATTGTGCTCTTCTCCGTATATTAATACATCAGCGTTTTTCATTTCTTCGATTATATTCTCAACGCTCACTTCTTTACTATCTTTTACAGAATAAATTTTATAATTTTTTTCAGATAACTTGCTTTCATATTTTTTTGTTTCAGGATTAACACTAAAATCTACTGGTAAGGACAATACTTCTGCACCGCGTTTAATTTTTACCGTCGTCTTGTCTTCCTTTGAAAAATTACCAAGAGCTGACATGTAAGATTGCATGTCTGATATTTTATATTCACCAATTTGTATGATGATGTCACCGCCTTTTAATCCTGCTCTTTCAGCTGGTTTACCTTCTGAAACACCGTCAATCTTCATTCCCTCGCCTCCTGTAGAGTTATAATCTGGAATAACACCAAGCGTTGTTTTTGGCCGGCCCGATGAATTCTTTGATGAAACTGCCTCGTCTTTAGTTTTGGTAAATGTGAGTTTACCTGAATTTTCACTTTCCCTTACAATTTTCATTATACAATTTAAAATTGAAACTTCTCCTTCATAATTAATCTTATCGGCATCGTCACTTGGCTTATGGTAGTCACTGTGAAACCCGCTGAAAAAGTGAAGTACCGGAATATCCTTTAGATAAAATGAAGTGTGATCTGAAGGACCTACGCCACTTTCTGTTTGTTTGTATTCAATTCCATCTATTTTACTTTTAGGCAATAAATCTTTCCAAATTGGTGAGGTTCCTGTTCCATATACATTCAGAATTTTTTCATCCGCTTTCAACCTTCCAATCATATCCATATTAATCATATAATTTAAGTTTGCTAAATCTATGGTTGGATTTTTAGTGAAATGAGCTGAACCGAGTAAGCCTTTTTCCTCACCGGAAAAACAAATAAATAAATAGTTATTGTTTTTAATTCCTGATTTTTTTATCATACGGGCAAGTTCAATTACACCTGCAGTTCCGCTGGCATTATCATCAGCACCATTGTGAATCGCTCTCTCGCCTTTATACAATGAACTCTCCTCGTCACCATAGCCAAGGTGATCCATATGAGCTCCAATGATGATTGTGTTCTTTGCTCCATTGTTTAAAAATCCAATTACATTTCGTCCGGTTTTTTCGATGCGATTGATATGAGCTTTAATTTCTACAATGGAATTTTTATTTTTCAAAAGAGAGGCAATATTTTCTTTAATAAAAATTACAGGAATTTTTGAAGGAGCAATTTTTACAAGGTCACTTTTTTTCAATTTTCCTGGTTCGTCTTTAAGGTCTGTTGCGTAAAAAATTATTGCGCCTGCACCCTTTTCAATGGCTTTATCTATTCTTGTTCTTAGATTAGTTGCTAAATTTAATTTTGAACTATCCCCACTTAAATTTTTAGGATTACTGATATCCATTAGAAAGATTTTCCCACTTAGATTATTTAGGTTTTTATAGTCATCAATATTCAATTGTGTTGATGAAATTCCATTTTTAGAATCAATAATTTCAGCTTTAATATTTCCGTTGGACGAGTAGGGTAGAAGGAAGTAATCTTTTTCTATTGAATAGCTCGTATTTGCAATAATGAGTTGATTTTTTTCTTTTGGAAAATCAAAGCCGTCGGTGAATGTAAAAGTTTGAATAAAGCCATCTTTACCTTTAGGTTCTATTCCTTTTTTCTTGAACTCTTCTATGATGTAGTTAGCAGCTTTTTCCTCTCCCGCAGTTCCTGTTTCCCTTCCCTCCATATTATCGGAAGCAAGTTTTGTGATGTGAGTTTTTAGTTGCTCAAGGAGAAACTGATTTTCTTTAGGGTCGTTATTCTGTGCATTGCTGAGAAATCCGCTTGCAACAAACAGGAAAGGAAAAAAATACTTTTTCATTTAGCTTTTCAATTGGAAAGCAAATGTAAGTATAGGATTGCTTAGAATGGAGAAATTTCTACAGAATATTTAATTGTTTCAGTCTCGCTGAAGCACGTGTGTTATAACGGTAGAACCTGTACCTCCTATACTTTGAATCAATCCTGTATCTAATTTTTTATTCAACTGATTTTTATTGGCTTTACCTGTGAGTTGCAAATAGGATTCTACGGCCTGATAGACTCCTGAAGCTCCAAGTGCATGACCCCTTGCTTTAAGTCCTCCGAATGTTGAAATTGGAATTTTCCCTTCTCTAAAAATTTCTCCTGATTCTGCAAGTTTCCATCCGTCACCAGGTTTACAGAATTCCATGGCTTCAAGTGAAAGAGCAGCAATAATTGTGTAGGCATCATGTAACTCAAAAAAATTGATATCCTTTATTTTGATGCCGGCCATTTGTAAAGCTTTATGTCCGCTTAATCGAATTGCATTGCCGGATAGTGGATTTTCTCTTTGTTCTATTGCAACCTTTTCCGTAGCGATTGCAGATGCTGTTATTTTAATTTTTTCCTTTTGATTTGCAATGTTATTTTTTGAAAGCACAACTGCAGCTGCACCATCACATATCGGCGAAGCATCGTATAGTCTTAAAGGATCAGAAATCAGTTTAGATTCAAGGTAGTCATTCTTTGATATAGTTTTATTAAATAGTGCGTTGATATTGTTGTTCGCGTTGTGGTGGGCATTTATGCTGAAATTTGAGAAGGCATCATTTGGAACTTTATATTTTTCTCGGTAAAGTTTCATTAGCCTTGAGTTGAGTGTTACGAAAGTTTCGCCTTTAGAGCTTTCATTCTCTCTGTCTGATGCTGTTGCAATCGATTCAGTTATAAAATTTTTATCTGAATGCGACATTTTTTCAATTCCACAAACTACCACGTGATCGCACATTCCACTCATTATGGACATTACTCCTGCTCGCAACGCAGCACCACCTGAGCCACAGGCGGCCTCAATTGTCATGGACTCACAACCCAAAAGGCCTGCCTCATTACTGATTAATGCTCCAAGCTGTTGTTGCTTGTCTATCATTCCTGATAACATATTTCCTACGTAAACAGCATCAATCTTTTCTACTCCCGAGTCTCTTATTGCTTCATTGATTACGTTGGAGCCCATTTCCTTTAAGCCGGATTGATTTGATTTTTCAACCTTAAGTTGAGCAACTCCTGTTATGTAAACGGAAGGGAAGTAATTTCTTTTCATCAATATTCAAAGAATAAAATTTATACAAAGAACATTCCAGTAGTAAGAAGGAAAGGAATTGCTCAAAAAGATTTCATTTTGTAAAATAATAAAGTAGATGAACAAATTGCCAAAAAAAATTATTGAAAATCCAAAGAATTTTTTTTTCAAAATACTTTTCAAAATAATTATGGTCTTTGTAACCTTAAGTTTAATTTTATTTTATTTTTTTGGAGTGGTTCATTTATTATTTACCCTAGGTTTTATTCTTAAATATAGGTTATTTTCCTTGGAAATAATTGGAATTATAATGCCTTTTTGTCTATTTCTTATTCATTGCTATTGCTTATATTTGAAGTCTATGATTGCCAACATTTTTCATTTGTTTAAACCATTATTTTACACTATGGTTTTTATTTTAAACGTTAACTCTTGTAGTGATAAGAATATCATTTCCGAAAGCAATTCTTCAGGCACCAGAAAGCATTATATAGAGAAAAACTCTAAGGCTTGGGATGACAGGCCAAAAAATTCCTCTCAGGAGTTGAAGCCGGATTCCCTACAGGAAATATCTGTTTGCGTTGTTGGAGACCTAATGTGTCATAAACAACAAATAACCAATGCAAAACAAGGGGATAAATATGATTTTTCTGAATACTATGAATTTGTAAAAGGTTACATTAGTCAGGCAGATTATGCTATTGGGAACTTAGAACTTACTTGTGCAGGAAAAGAACGAGGTTTCTCCGGATATCCTAGTTTCAATGCTCCTGATGAATACGTTGATGCGCTCAAAGGCGCCGGTTTTGACTTTTTGGTAACAAGTAATAATCACAGTATGGACCTGGGCGAGAAAGGTTTGTTAAGGACTATTGAGCAAATCAAAAGAAATCAACTGGGTTACACAGGAACCTTTGAAACTAAAAGGGATCACGATTCAATAAGGGTTGTAAAAATTAAAGGCGTCAATTTTGCGGTACTCAATTACACCTACGGAACTAATGGTTCATACCCGGATAAAGGACACGAATACATGCTAAACGTTATTGATTCTGCTGTAATTACAAAGGAGATCTTTGAAGCGAAAAAATTAAATCCTGATTTTATAATGGTTTTTTTCCATTTTGGAGCGGAATACAATCCTGATCCGAATGACGCACAAAAAAATGTTGTACGTTGGGCACATAATGCAGGTGCAAATTTAATTATTGGTGGGCATCCTCATGTTGTTGGTCCTTGCGATTGGCTGTTGCCAACCAAAAGTAATCCGGACACAGGTTTTGTAGTTTGGACCATGGGAAATTATGTTTCTAACATGACCAAACGTTTCACGGATGCAGGTGTAATGATTACATTGAAATTGAAAAAAAACAATAACACCAATAAGAAATCTGTTTCTGCAGAGTTTGTACCAACATGGGTCTATAAGGGTGAAAATCCTAACAAAAAGAGCCATGTAATTTTTCCATCAGAGTTTGCTACAGATAAAAAGAAACTCCCAAGCTATGTTGATGCGGGAATGATTGGTAAGATGCTTCAGGCTCACGAAGACACTAAGTCAGTTATAAATAAAAACAAAGCGAATATTCCACTTAAATCTTTGAAGTAAAATTCCCCTGATATGCGATTATTAAGTCAAAACCTCATAAGGATAATAGGAATACTTCATCTATCTATTTTTTTTCCTCTTTCTGTTTGGTCTCAGCTTTATAATTTCAAAAAATATGGTACAAAAGACGGAATTCCTAACCCCAATGTAAAACAAAGCCTACAGACCAAAAATGGTTATTTATGGATGGCTACTCAAGGCGGTGGACTTTCAAGGTTCGACGGAAATAGTTTTAAGAATTACACAAAGAAGGATGGACTCGTCAGCAATGATATCAATTGCCTTGAAGAGGATAGCGAAGGAAATCTCTGGATTGGAACAGTGGAAGGAGTTTGTTTTTTCAATGGGATAAAGTTTATTTCTCCTGAAATCGAACACAAAATAGGTAAGACTACTGTCTATCAAATCTATAAGGATAGTAAAGGAAATATCTGGGTTGCAACTTATGATCATGGATTATTTATTATAAAAAAGGACAAAAGTTGCATTAAACTTGATACAAGTAATGGTCTAAGCAAGAATAGCATTTTTGCAATAATCGAGGATTCTGAAAATTCTTTTTGGGTTAGTACTTACAAGGGAGGCATTTATAATATAAGCGGGCAAGGTAAAATATTATCACACATTCCTAAAATAACAGAGGCTCCCAACGCTTCGGTTTTTTGTTTTCATAAAAATAGAAAAAACGAAATATTCGCAGGTACCAATAATTCTGGAATATTTAAGTTTAACAGAAATAGTTTTGAAAGAGTAAAAATTGAAGGTTTAGATAACGAGTTTATTGGGTCAATTGCATCAGATGGATTAGGAAATTTATGGATTGGTAGTGAGAATAAAGGCTTAGTGAAATTTAATCCCAAAGAGATTAAATTTTTCATGGAACAAGACGGTCTTTCCAGTAATACCGTTAACTCTCTTACTTTGGATTATGAAGGTAATTTGTGGATTTCTACTCAAACTGGTGGAGTTTGTATGCTTAGAAATGATGCCGTCTTTACCTATACAACAAAAAACGGATTAAATAACGCAGCGGTTAATTCTGTTTGCAGGACTAAAGATGGCGATTTATTAGCTTGTACAAACGGTAACGGTATCTGCAAATTTGATTTTAATGAGGGAATATTTAAGGAGCTTGTACTTTCTGAATCAGTTTCAAACAGTCTTTTGCTTTCAATACATCAGACTAATGATGGCAAAATCTTATGTGGAACAAATTCCACAGGGGTAATCATACTCAAAAAGAATAAAAACACCTATCAATTAGAAAAACACATTACTAAAATCGATGGACATATTATTTCAACTCCAATAACAGGAATTGTACCATTAAGTGATGGTGGTTTCTGGTTTTGTACTTTTGGTGATGGTCTTTATTTAATGGATAGTAATGGAGAGCTTAAAGAGAAAATTACAAATAAAAAAGATTTAACTACAAACGAGCTTACAGCAATACATTCTGATTATAAAGATAATTTTTATATTGCTCAATTCACTAACGAAATAGTTACTTACAAGGATAATAGAGTTTTAAAAGCATTTAATGATTCTCCGTCTGATATGACAATTTGTTGGACAATTTCATCAGACAAAAAGGGAAATATATTTTTTGGTACTCAGGATGGTGGACTGATAATTTATTCCGAAGGAAAATTTATTCAATATGATATTGATGACGGGCTTTCTTCCAATTACATTCAGTCAATTGTTGCCGGTATAAATGGAGAAATTTGGGTAGGTTCTGATAAGGGAGTTAATAGAATAGAGTTTGATGAAAATTTAAAAATAAAGAGTTTAAGAACCTATTCTACTTCTGAGGGTTTAATTTCACCCGAAGTATCACACAACGGAATGATAATGGATAGTCAGGGCTTCCTTTGGATTTGTACCAATCAAGGGCTTACAAGATTCGATGTAAAAAACGATAAACCTATAGAAACCCCTCCTAAACTTACGCTTACAGAAATTCGACTGCATTACGAGCATGTAGATTGGTCAAAGTTTTCAAATGAGGTGCTCTTGGGGTCAAATATTCCTGTTAACCTAATTCTTCCTTATAATGAAAACCATCTCACTTTTAATTATCAGGCATTAACAACCGACCATGTAAAATACAAATTTTACATGGAGAATTTGGATGACAATTGGTCTCCGCTAACTCAAAATAATCAGGCTGTTTACACAAATATTCCTCCGGGTAGATATATCTTCAGAGTAAAAGCCATTAATTCTTTCGGTATTGAAAGTGATGATGAGGTTGTGTTCAGTTTTGAAATTAAACCACCATTCTGGAAGACCTGGTGGTTTTATCTAATTTGCGGATTGGTAATTTCTTCCGGTTTCTTTTTGTTTTTTAAGTGGAGGACAGCAAAGCTTGAACGCGAGAAGAAACTATTGGAAGGTAAAGTACATGAACGTACCCTTGAGCTGAAGGACGCCAATGATAATCTATCTGTAGCACTTCACGATATAAAAGACAGTATAAATTATGCTGAACGAATTCAGAGAGCAATGTTACCAATGGAAGAAAAAATTCATCATTATCTGCCCAATTCATTTATACTTTTTAAACCAAGAGATATTGTCTCCGGTGATTTCTATTGGTTTAACCACAAGGACGGTTTGGATTATGTTGCGGCTGCGGACTGTACAGGTCATGGTGTGCCGGGTGCATTCATGAGTTTGGTCGGAACTTCATTGTTAAACGAAATTGTATTAACAAAAGGGTTGAGTGATCCTTCCGATGTTCTTTCACAATTAAATGCAGGGGTTCAGAATTCGTTGAAGCAAAAAGAAAATAATACCAGAGACGGTATGGATCTGGCTTTTTGCTCTGTAGATTTAAATGCCAAGAAATTGGTTTATGCGGGAGCAAATCGTTCACTATGGATAATAAGAAAGGGTGAGGAAAAAGTTGAAGAAATAAAAGCTACAAAAAGTGCAATTGGAGGCTTTACCGATGAAGGTCAGCATTTTCAGCAACATGAAATACATCTTAATAAAGGCGATAGCGTTTATATGCACTCCGATGGATATGCTGATCAGTTTGGTGGACCTGATGGTAAAAAATTAATGACCAAAAGATTCAAAGATATTCTTAGAGGAATTCAACATTTGACGATGGATCAGCAAAAACTACATTTAGAGGAGCAAATCCAATCCTGGATGGGTAAAAATCATGAACAGGTAGATGATATTTTAATAATTGGATTGAGGTTTTGATCCATATAAATTTTTCTAAGCTTAAAAAAAATTTCTACTTGAAAGAGTTTTGAGTAGGATTACAATATCAAGGTACAATGTTAAATTCAATTATACTTAAAAAATCACCTGCGCAAGATGTTTTAACCACCTGACCTGATTTTAGCCAAATAGGAAAATTATTTTTTGCGGTACTTGAATTGTTGGAATTACCATTGCCTATTCCTTCTATGTTGTGATAACTGTAGTTATCTATAAAGTAGGGTCTTGGCCGTGATAGATCGCTACAACCTGTGGTTGGAAAATTAGTTGAAATATTAACTTGTTGTTGTAGATAGGATTCAACTTTCCAAACTTTTCCGGAAGGTACAGTTTGTGGAATGTCATAAACAATTACGACCTGATTAAATTGCAAATTTCCTTGAGCAGAAATTTTTATTGCGATAAAAATTATTGAGAAAATTAAGATTTTTTTCATAATAAAATTATTTGATTTATGGAGTCACATTAAATTCTATTATACTCACCTTCGCTGCAGAAGAACCAATAAAAGTAACTGTAATACCGCTCGGAAGCCAATAAGGTAAATTTGAATAAGGGATTGTGTTGTTAAGAATAAAAAAGCTCATTCCGCTGTACTGAATCTGGAAGTATGCGTTGTTGGATGCAAGCCCAACACTTTCAATTTTCCATACTTTTCCGGTAGGAACAGAGTAGGAGGTACCTACCGAAGTCGCATCAAGATTTAGAACCTGATTAAACTGAAGGTTACCCTGAGCATGAAAAATTGTAACGCCTAATGCAAATAAAAAAAGTAAAATTGTTTTTTTCATTGTGTAAATTTTTAAAAACCATCAGCTGTATATATCAAAGTTTGTGGATTAGATCCACCTGTACTTGAACTTAATAAAATCCAGTTAGTGCCGTTATAGTAATAAAATCCGTTTGTTCCATCAGTCTGAAAAATAAGCAGTCCTGTTGCAGGTGTTGTAATGGCATTTTTTTGAGCCATGTTCATTCTTGGTATCAATAATCCCTTATTATTAGAATTAATTTCAACTGTGGCAGATGAATTTGGTGTACTTGTTCCAATTCCAATATTTCCTCCGTTGTTGTAAATATTACTACTATTGGTTATCCATTGTGTACCGTTCCAATATGGAGTATTTCCTGCCGCACTTCCATTACCAATTAATCCTGTAGGGCCTGTTGCACCAATTTGACCTGTAATTCCTGTAGGGCCTGTTGCACCAATTTGTCCTGCAATTCCTGTCGGGCCCGTTGCTCCAGTTGCACCAATTTGACCTGTAATTCCTGTGGGGCCCGTTACACCTGTTGCACCAATCTGACCTGTAATTCCTGTAAGGCCCGTTGCTCCTGTCGCACCAATCTGACCTGTAATTCCTGTGGGGCCCGTTGCACCTGTAGGACCTTGCACAGAACTACCTGATGTTTCTGCATATAAAGCATAAGGAACTGAAATCATTTCAGTAGTTCCTGCGAATATATAATTGGTCCCTCCGTTTATGTCAATATCTACAGAAAAAAAGTGAGGAGCTGTACCCCAAGAGATTCCACTAAATGTACCTGATAGCGGTGTACCTTTACCAATCTGAACATTATAAATTCCAAAATCATTAGTGCTTGTGATGAAACTTTCTTGGTAATCAATTGGGCCGTTAGGCAACGTATTGTGAATACTAACTCTTAAACCTAGAATTTGGTTGGTAATAGGTGTTCCCGATATGTCCCTAGCGACACCTTGATAATTTATTGCCTGTGGCGCTTGCCCATAAAAGTACAGTCCAAAAATCAGAAAATTTAATAAGAAAAGTTTTTTCATGTGTTATTGAAAAATGGTTACAGGAATTCTAAACTGTTTTATTATTCCATTGGAGTTTACTTCAGCCTTAAGTAAATAAATCCCATCAGATAAGTTTTTTAAATCGATAGGCCAAGTTGAATCTGGATTTGAATTAAACTTTTGCGAAACATAAATCATATTTCCCGTAATGTCGAAAATTTCAATTTTGATATTTGTTGCGTTGCAGTTAATGTAAAAAAATCCATTAGATGGATTTGGGAAAATATTCAATTTTAAATTTACAGCTTTACCTATTCCTGTAGTTGCATCTGAAAAAGTCTGCTGAAACCCTTGCGTTAACCAAAAGTTGTTTCCCGAAAAAGTTTCAATAGCGGTCATTTCCCCTAGTGTAAACGAATTAGAAAAATTACTCAATAAGGAGTAGTTACCTCCTGATGAAATAACTTGAGGTGTAATGATTTGAGATTTGGAAATTAAAGAAATCATCAAGGATAATAAGGAAACTAATAATGTATTTCTTCTCATATAACCAAATTTACAAAATATCAACGAGCTGTAAAAAGTGTCTTTTGATTTTAGAAACTAAATGTCACTTTTTTCTAATTTTTCGCAAACACTATGAAGAACATTTAGATTTTTCCTGAAGGAAAAAAATTATTTTTATTGGCATGCAAAAAAAGTTTAGGAAGTGATCCCGCCGCGACTCGAACGCGGAACCTACAGCTTAGAAGGCTGTTGCTCTATCCAGTTGAGCTACGGGACCAAAAATTTTCGGACGCGAAATTATAAAAAAATCCGAGTATTTGGGTTGGCTGATTGAAAAATTAGTGTTTGGAATGATTTTATCTTATTACGCTAACGTGTCCCGAGTAGTTTTTTATTGTTCCGTCAAACGTTTTTGTTTTCAATTTCCAAACATATACATCCTGCATTACAATTTCATCTTTGCCACTGGGTTTTCCATCCCAAAATTCATTAAAATCGTTGGTACTAAAAATCATATTACCCCAACGGTCAAAAATTAGTAACTCATAAGTGTCAAAGTTAATTCCCATTCCTTGCGGATAGAATACATCGTTTACGCCGTCTCCATTAGGCGTAAACGCATTTGGAACGTAAATTACAAACTCCGGTTCAATTACAACAGGGTGATTTACACTATCAGTACATCCGTTATTACTAACTACAGTTAACCAAACATCATAGGTACCAACCGTTGGGTATGTAAAGCTAGGATTCTGTTGAGTTGATCCAGCATCCGTGGGGTCCCCAAAACTCCAAGTCCAATTGGTAATAACTGCCCCCGATGTTTGATCAAGAAAAGTAACATTAGGGGTAAGTATTGTTGATGATGGAGGTGTAATATAGAATTCTGCTACCGGTACAGGAAAGGAGGTTACAAGGTTATTGTTGGTAAATGTGCTTTGGCAGTTGTTAATATCAATTACATTTATTGTTGCGCCATAAATACCCGGGCTATCAAAACAAACTGAATTACTAACAATACCTGTAGTGGTTTGGCCGTCAGTAAATGTCCAGCTTACGTTATTAAGACCTATTGTTGAATTTGCCGTAAATGTTGCACAAACCGGATTACATCCCGCAGGTGTTGAAGATGATATAGAAAGGGTAGGTAATTGATTTACATTTACAATGATTTGATCAGTTGATGATGGAGTACCGCAACCATCTGTTACTGTAACAGTATAGGTTGTAGTAGAGTTTGGAGAGACACTGACAGTTGAGCCTGTTGATGGTGTTGTTGAGGGAACCCAGCTGTAATTGTAAACTCCATTTCCTCCGGATGCAACTGCGGAAAGTGAAGTCGATTGTCCGTTACAAATTGTCAAATTTTGTCCGGCTACTACATTTAGTGGTGGACTAACCGAAACAGTAATAGTTATAGGTGCTGTTGCACATCCGTTAACATCTGTTACTATTACCGAATAGCTTGAAGTTGTGACCGGCGAAACATTTACAGTTGATGTGTTATTTGGAGTTGTTCCAGGACTCCAGTTAAATGTATTCCCACCATTTCCTCCGGAACTTACTACTGTAAGAGTTGCGGTTTGACCAATGCAAATGTTCGAAACGGGATTAATGCTGGCTGTAAGAACCGCTGGTTGAGAAATAACTATAGGCACTGTTACACTACAATTATTGGCATCATTTACGGTACATGTATAGTTTCCTGCACAAAGATTATTTGGGTTGAATCCAGTTCCTGAAGGTGACCATGAGTAATTATAATTTCCTGTTCCTCCGTTTGCCGTCACTGTAGTGCTTCCATCACAAACCCCATTACAACTGGTCGGCAGTGTGTTTGATGCACTTGCAGTTAATGCTGTGGGTTGAGTAACAGTAACTGTTCCCGTGCTAAAACATCCTGCATCATTTGTAACTGTAACTGTATATGAACCAACACACAACCCGTTCACGGTTGAGTTTGTTGAGTTGGTGCCCTGCCAGAAATAAGTATAATTTGTGAAAGGACCTGAATTTGGTGAAGGTGTTGGTAAAACTGAGGCCTGAGCGTCACAAATTCCATTACAACTTGCTGGTATGCTATCCATGTCTAAAGTTATTGCATTTGGAACAGTGATAGTAATTGAGTCAATTCCGGTACAACCATTGGCATCAATTACATTTAAAGTATATGTTGTGGTTGCGGTAGCTGAAAAAACTTGAGCTGGTCCTGTAAGTGCGCCTGGATTCCATGTTGCAGTTGCACCGGCAGATAAATTGGTTAATAAAATAACGGTATTACCTTGGCATATTGTGTCATCAGCTCCTGCGTCAACAGTCGGATTTGGATTAATTGATACAGTAGAGGTCGCAGAGGAAAAGCAGCCGTTGGCATCAGTTCCTGTAACAGTAAATTGTTCTGTTGAAATAGGGGTAACACTAACTGTAGGACCGCTATTTGGTGTAGTTCCAGTGCTCCATGTGTATGTACTTGCACCTGAAGCATTAAGCGTTGCTGTTGCGCCCAAACAAATAGAGGGAGAATTTACATTAATGGTAGGTAATGCATTTACACTAACTGTAGCAACTGCAGTGTTTGTACATCCGTTTACATCAGTTCCTGTTACGGTGTAGTTGGTTTGTGATGTTGGATTTGCATTAACAGTTGAACCCGATGAGGGAGATGTTCCGGCACTCCAGCTGTAGGTGTTGGCGCCGGAAGCGGTGAGTGTTGCGGTACCTTGACCGTTGCAAATAGCGGTGGAATTTACTGTAACCTGCGGTAAAGAATTTACAGTTACACTTGAAACAGCAGTTGCAGTACATCCGTTAACGGCTGTTCCTGTAACTGTATAATTTGTATTAGCTGAAGGATTGGTTGTAACTGTTGCGCCTGTTGAAGGTATTGTTCCCGCAGACCAAGAATATGTGTTTGCTCCTGAAACTGTTAGCGTGGCTGTGCCTTGCCCCAAACAAATTGAAGGAGAGTTAACAGTTAGAGTTGGAGAGGGCAATATAGTGACGGTTGTTGTCGCTGTAGATGTGCAACCGTTAGAGGTAACTGTAACAGAATAGACGCCTGCCATTGCCGATGTTGCATTTGGTCTGGTAGGATTCTGAACATTTGCCGTAAAAGTTTGTGGGCCCGACCATGAATAGGTTGCACCGGCAACTGGTGTATTCAATTGAATAGTTGCTCCTGCACAATAAGGACCGGTGTTGGAAGCCGTAGTTGGAACTGCCGCCGCCTGATAGGAAAGTATCATTTGACCATTACCTGTATTTGAATTTGGAGAACATGCACCCCCCGCAGGAACCAAACTTGATCCACCACCACCAGCACCTCCACCATAAGGAGCACTTGAAAAACAATCTGCACCACCACCACCACCACCGTAATATCCACCCCCACCACCGCCACCAGGAGAATTATTATAACAATTATCTATTGCACCATTTCCGCCTTGAGCTATTGCACCAGCCTGCCCATTACCTCCACCACCCCATGGTGTGCCACCGGCTCCACCGGCAAATTGGGTTCCACCACCACCACCGCCACCAAAAGAAGCTACTCCAGCCGCACCATTATTGCAATTTGCACCTCCACCTGCCGCATCTGTTGTACCACCACCAAATCCTCCGCCTCCACCTGCTATAATTACTCTATTTACCAAACCATATGGGGCAATTCTAATATCAGTAGCACCACCTCCACCTCCAGAAGAATTAGCAGTGGTTCCTGCTGCTCTTCCTGTTCCCCCTCCGTTATAACCTCCTGAATTATTTCCTACAGAACCCATTCCACCTACACGAATTTCTAATACCTGACCTGGAGTTACTGCCATAGTAGCTGTAATTACCGAACCGTTACCACCTAAGCCGTTTGGACCACCGCCCTCAGCACCTCTAGCGTTTACAGTTAGGGTGGTAACACATGGTGGAACCGTAAAGGTTTGAACTGTACCTGTGTATGAAAAAGTAGTAGTTGTTGCTTGCGAAAAAACTCTGTTAGAGTTAATAATACTTAGTGATAAAAATAATAGAACAAATTTTGCTTTTATGTTGAGCATAAATTCCGTTTGTTTATAAAAAATCAAATATCCAACACACTAATTTACAAAATGATTTAATATTTAGAAAATAAATGAAGAAATTATCCATATCAAATCATACGGATAATAAAAACAAAATGGTAACAGGTAAAGGAGAGCTCTAACAAGTCGGGGTGGCAGGATTCGAACCTGCGACCTCCTGGTCCCAAACCAGGCGCGATAACCGGGCTACGCTACACCCCGTCCTTTAAAAAGAAGCGCAAATTTAGTAATTTTTCATCAATCTCAAAAAATAATTTTTCCAGACACCAATAATTGAACAAAATGTTGTTGAAATTTTTAATCTAAATTATCTTTTAGAGTTTTCTTTTTCTTTAGATTTAAAAATAATTTTTATGGAAAAACTTTTTATATCCGGGAACGCAAAATTTCCTACTCTGGATTTTGACCCTTCAAATGGAAAATTTGAAATTTGGGGTAGGTCTTTACCCGAAAATACAATCGATTTTTACAATCCAGTTCTCGATTGGCTGGATAAATATAAAAGTGAGGCCAAAGGTAAAACAACGGTAAACGTTAGTTTGGAGTACTTCAACACAAGTTCATCCAAATTGATTTTGGATATTTTCAGGAAATTCAAAGAAATCCACGACACCGGTAAATCTGTTGAAGTTAATTGGTATTACGAAGAAGATGATCCTGACCTTGAAGACCAGGGAATTATTTTTAAAGAGATTGCAGGTGTGCCAATGAACCTTGTAGCTGTTAAAGAATTTCCATTTACTTTCATGTAATATTCATTTGGCTTGAATATTTTCCACTTCCCTGAAAGCTTCTTAGAATCTATAAAATGTTGCTCAGGATATGAAGCCGAGCCTTTTGAAAAAGTACATCTCGAAAAGTTTCCGATTTCGATAAGAAACAATCCATTTAAAAAACAAAACAAAAACAACTTAGACGAGGTAGTACCATGGTGTGAAAATGGTTTTTATTTGAACAAAAGGCCTGAATTTGTTTTCGATCCTTGTTTTCACGGAGGAGCGTATTATGTACAGGAAGCTTCTTCAATGTTTCTTTATCATATTTTAAAGGGCTTACCAAATCTCGAAAAAAATAAAATTTGCCTTGATGTTTGTTCTGCGCCCGGAGGAAAGGCGACCATTATCTCAGATTTTTTAAACAATCAAGGGCTACTTGTGGCAAACGAGGTTATCAAATCGAGATCCCTCGTTTTAAAGGAAAATATTATAAAATGGAATTCCTTTAATGCCATAATTACAAATAATGATCCCTCGCAATTTGGCAAATTAAAACAAATGTTTGACCTCATTTTGGTAGATGCGCCATGCTCCGGATCAGGTTTATTTAGAAAAGATCCTAACGCCACAAATGAATGGACTCTTGAAGGGGTTAAACATTGCGCACTAAGGCAAAAAAGGATACTTGCCGATGTTTTACCATCTTTGAAAAATAATGGCCATCTAATTTACTCAACATGCTCTTATTCTGAGGAGGAAAATGAGCAAATTCTAGACTGGCTAACTGAAAATTTTAATTTAGAGTCTAAACAAATAGAAATTCCTGCGGAATGGGGAATAGTTGAATCAAGATCAAAGAAGTGCGGGGCATTCGGATACCGTTTTTATCCGAACAATTTGAAAGGTGAAGGTTTTTTTATCTCATTGCTATTGAACAAAGAAGCTACTGATTCAGAAAAAAAGTCAAAAAAAATCAATAAAAAAAATGAATTTTTCCGAGGTGAAATAAGTAATTGGTTAAGTCCTAATGATTTAGTAATTCATAAGCAGGTGAATGGTGAAATTTTTGCCTTACCAAAAAAATTTAATGATGAAATTTCTTTATTTGAATCTGAATTGAATGTTATTAATTCAGGAACTAGAATTGGAAAAATGATTCATGACGAATTAATACCAGATCATCAATTAGCTTTGAGTCACTTGGTTTCTGATACTGTAATGAAATTTGAGTTAGACCTAGAGACCTCAATAAAGTATTTAAGAAAAGACAGTGTTCGCATTGAAACTGAATTTCGTGGTTGGGCACTGGTAAGATATTCAGGAATAAATTTGGGATGGGTAAAAATTCTTAATAATCGCATTAATAATAACTACCCAAAAGAATGGAGAATTTTGAAAGATTATAAAAACTGATATTTTTTTTCTTTACTTATTAGATTAATTCTCTTTGCTGAATATTATTGCTTAATTTCGCGAACAGTTTTTTCTAACTGTATGTCTTCCAAAACCAAGTATATTTTTGTTACGGGTGGAGTTACATCATCTCTCGGAAAAGGGATTATTTCTGCAAGTCTGGCTAAGCTCCTACAAAGCCGTGGATATTCTGTTACCATTCAAAAACTCGATCCATACATTAATGTGGATCCCGGAACTTTAAATCCTTACGAGCATGGAGAATGTTATGTAACTGATGATGGTGCAGAAACAGATCTGGACCTTGGACATTATGAACGCTTTCTTGGTGTTGCGACTTCGCAAGCCAACAACGTAACTACCGGCAGAATATATCAAAGTGTAATTGAAAAAGAAAGGAGAGGGGAATTTTTGGGTAAAACGGTACAGGTAATACCTCACATTACCGATGAAATAAAAAACAGGGTCAAGCTGCTTGGTAAAACAGGAAAGTTTCAATTTGTTATTACAGAAATTGGTGGAACGGTAGGTGATATTGAGTCGCTACCATATATTGAATCGGTGAGACAACTTAAATGGGAACTCGGGAACGACTCTATCGTAATTCATCTCACTTTACTACCTTTTCTTAGTACCACCGGAGAGTTAAAGACAAAACCAACGCAACATTCAGTAAAGTTACTTTTGGAAAGTGGGGTACAGCCTGATATTTTAGTTTGCAGAGCTGAACATAAGATCAATAAAGAATTAAAAAAGAAGATTGCTCTATTTTGTAATGTGGCACCTGACGCTGTAATTGAAGCGAGAGATGCAGGCTCAATTTATGAGGTTCCTCTATTAATGGAAAAAGAAAAGCTTGATGAGGTAGTGTTGAAAAAATTGGGATACAGTTCTGTTAACGCTCATGACCTTGATTCGTGGAGGGATTTTATTTCAAAAATTACTCATCCAAAATCTGAAGTAAAAATTGGTTTAGTTGGGAAGTATGTTGAATTAAAGGACTCCTATAAGTCAATTTCAGAAGCTTTTATTCACGCAGGTGCGATAAATAACTGTAAGGTTAAACTTGAATGGATTCACTCGGAAAATATCACTGAAGAGTCCGTTGACGAAAAAATGCGAAATCTTTCAGGGATTTTGGTAGCTCCCGGTTTTGGAAATAGAGGAATTGAGGGTAAAATTTTAGCAATAAAATTTGCTCGAGAAAATAAAATACCCTTTTTTGGAATTTGCCTTGGAATGCAGTGCGCTGTTATTGAGTTTGCAAGAAATGTCATTGGTCTGAAAGACGCTCATAGCAGGGAAATGAATCCTGCAAGTACTAATCCTGTAATTGATTTATTGGAAAATCAGAAGTCTTTAACCAACATGGGCGGAACCATGCGGCTTGGAGCTTACCCATGTAGATTAGAAGAAGGTTCTTTGGCACGTGAAATATATTCTAAAACAGAAATACAGGAAAGACATCGTCATAGATATGAATTCAACAACGAATACAAGTCTAAATTTGAATCTGCCGGCATGGTTTTATCTGGTATTAATCCTCAAGCAGGATTAGTGGAAATTGTTGAGGTTGAAAATCATCCATGGTTCATCGGGGTTCAATTCCATCCTGAATATAAAAGCACTGTTTCCAAACCGCATCCATTATTTGTTAGTTTTGTTAAAGCGGCCATAGATTTTGTAAATAACAAATAGGTTCTGCCATCTTAATTAATTATTCTCATTATTTTTTATTTGTTAAGCTTTTAAGTATTAAATAATTTTTACAACTTATTAATTTATTTAAGAACATGATTGTACTTTATTTATTTTTGGGTTTATAAAAAAAGGAAATTTATGCAAAACGATGTAAAATTATTTGCAGGACGCGGGACAAAAGAATTAGCTGAAAAAATAGCTCTTTCCTATGGTAAAGAATTGGGAAAGGTTTCGGTTTTAACTTTTTCTGACGGAGAGTTTCAGGTTTCCTATGAAGAGAGCATCAGAGGGCAGAATGTATTTATCATTCAAAGCACCACTCCGCCATCAGATAATCTTATTGAATTACTTTTAATGATAGATGCCGCTAAGCGGGCATCTGCAGCACAAATTATTGCAGTTATTCCATATTACGGCTATGCAAGGCAAGATAGAAAAGATCAGCCGCGTGTAGCTATCGGTGCTAAAATGGTAGCAGACATGCTCGCAGCTGCCGGTGCTAACAGAGTAATGACAATGGATCTTCACGCTGATCAGATTCAGGGATTCTTTAATGTACCGGTCGATCATTTATATGCTTCAACTATTTTTTTACCCTACATTCAAGATTTGGCTTTGCCTAATTTAACAATTGCTGCTCCTGATATGGGTGGCTCTAAAAGAGCTAATGCATATGCAAAATATTTGAAATCCGAAATTGTAATATGCTATAAGCAAAGAAGTAAGGCAAATGTTGTTGACCAAATTACAGCTATAGGAGAGGTTGAGGGTAAAAATATTGTTCTAATTGATGATCTAGTAGACACAGGTGGAACTTTGGCTAAGGCAGCTGATATGATGATGGAGCGTGGTGCTTTAAGTGTAAGAGCAGTTTGTACCCATGCAGTGCTTTCAGGTAAAGCCTATGAGAATATTGAGAATTCAAAAATTCAGGAATTAATTGTTACAGATACCATACCACTAAAACAAAACAGCTCAAAGGTAAAATCACTTTCTGTTGCACCACTTTTTGCAAAAGTAATGGAGGATATTCTCAGTCATCATAGCATCAGTTCCCACTTTATTGTATGATGAATTTTGAAACCATATTGCAAAGTATTATTGAACGATAAATTTTTTCACTTCAAATAATTCTCCAGATCGAATTCTTGCAAAATATAATCCGGGTGATAAGTTCTCTTTAATTTCAATCTTATTCTTTGATTCGAATTGTTTTATAGACTTCACTTTTCCTTTTAGATCTATAACTTCGATTTCGATATTTTTTAATTCATTAGAAAAATTCTCTAGCTCAATTGTAAACTCTCCGTTATTTATTGAGGGATATAATTTTAATTTTACAATTCCCTTAGGATCTTGTTTAGCTGTGACAAAAATATCTAAATCTGTAGCCCATATACCCCTTCCGAAGGTACTTACATATATTTTGTTCAATGAGGTGTTAAACTCAATATCACTCACTATTACGTTTGGTAAACCTATGCTGTAACTTGTCCAGATATTTGCACCTGATTCAAGTTTCCAAACTCCTATATCTGTTCCAAGAATAATGCTATTGGTACCCGGAACATTCTTTATGCAATTAATGGGTATGTTAGGTAAATTGTATGATATATTCATCCATGTGATTCCCCCGTCTGTTGTTTTAAAAACCTTGTTACCCGAACTAAAACCTGCCATTGTTATGTAAACTTCATTTTCATTAGATCTGTTAATCTCAACAGCTGTAAAATATAGTGAATCCGGAAGGCCTACTGTTACATCCGACCATGTTTGTCCTCCATCTGAAGTTTTCCATAAACTTCCGGGTATTGAATACTCGTACCGTACTCTTCTTGCCGCATAAATCACATTTGTATTACTATTTGAAATTGCTAATGCAGAAATTTCATTCTGGTAAAATGGATCCATTGGGAAATTTGAAATTGCGGACCATGTTAATCCGTTATCAATTGAAAGTGTTACGTTGCCAAATCCTGAAAGAAGTTTCCCATAGTTGTTATAATCAGCAACTATTGGTGTAGTCCATTCACCATTTTCTGAATTTACATTAGGATTGATGTAGTTGAAATTTACACCTCCGTCGGTTGTCGAGGCAAAGCTACCATACTGGGAAGAGCAAATAAATGTTCCTGCCACCGAAGTATCCATTAAATTGTCCATTCCATCGCCACCATTAACAGTAGACCAATTTGTCCCATCAAAATAAAAACTTGCATTGTCCTGGGCACCTGCAATCAATTCACCCGATGTTCTTTTAGAGGATGAAAGTCGGTAAAAAGAAGTGGTTTGAATACCATCATTCAAAGAAGTCCATTGTGTGGGCCAGGGATTACCGCCGTTAGCAGCGTTCCATGATTGTGAGATTATACTGTTGGTTCTCCATAATCCCCCGTCATCAGCAACATAAAAATATCCCGTTAAAGGTTGGTAGGCGATATAGTGAATGTCAGCATGATTTGAAGGACCATAACTTGTTGTCCAGTGTCCGCAAGGTTCAAATGTTGTTGCCCCATCCGAAGATTTCCAAAGATTTACACCTCCAACATAAACAACATCCTTATTATTTGGGTCAATTAGAAATCCTAAATCATAGGTTCCCTGACCGCCGGTTCCTAAACCATCTCCCCATTCTAAAAGGTTTAATGAATTGTAGTGTAAATTCCAGGTGATTCCTGCATCAGTAGATTTATATATTCCATACATCCCATTTTGAACATCTGTAGTAATTGCATAAATATAATTGTTGTCTGTTGGAGCAATTCCTATTCGAATTCTTTGAATTGCCCCTTGAGTAGGAATTCCTGTATTGAGCATAGTCCAGGTGCTTCCAAAATCTGTGGATTTATATATCGCGGCATGTCCTGTATTCGAATTTTTCACCCAACCGCCTGCGGCATATAATGTATTCGGAAAAACGGGATCTTGTTGTAGATCCCAAAAAAGTGAGTCAAGAACTTTGGTCCAATTTTGTCCTCCGTCAATTGTTTTATACATACCACTAACGCCACACGCTACTAATTTATTACTGTTATTAGGGTCTATTACGATTTCTCTGATCAGTGAAGCGTCACCGTCTGATAATTGAAAGCTAAGTCCAGTCGGAGACCAAGTATTACCTCCATCATTACTGTGATAAACACCCAAACCGTAATGCGTATTTCTTTTTCTTCCGTTTAGAAAAAGTCCGAATCCGATATATTCGAAATCACAGAGTGAAATATAAATACTGTTTGGATTGGATGGATCAATGCAGATATCACTTATTCTTGTTATTGGCAGGTTATCGGTTAAAGGAATATATGTTTGACCGTTATCGGTTGTTTTCCAGAGACCTCCCTGAGCCACACCTACATAAAAAGTATTGTTGCTTACAGGATCAAAAGCGACACAGTTTACTCTTCCAATCCCGTTATTCATGTACCCCGTAAGATTGTTTGGTAAAACATTTGGTCCTGCAGGATACCATGTTCCTGAATTTAATTTATTCAGGCTATTTTGTTCTTTTGCTATTGAAGAATTAATACAAGCATTTAAATACTCATTGGCGTTGCAAGGTTCACCTTTTGCGTCGCAATGCATTTGAATTTCATTTTCCCAACGCTTAAAATTTTTCCATCCTTTCTCGTTTTTTAAATTTCTGTTTTTTTTCCAATCATTAAATTTTTTTTGAATATTTTTAAAATTACTTTCATTTAAATCGTTTTTTACGTCTTTTGTTTGGCAATTAATTTTAGCTGTTAAAAAGCATAAGGCAATATATATGAAAAATTGTGTTTTCATTCTATTTTTTTTCAAAAGTACCTAAAAAGGCGAATTTGACTTACCTCAATAATGCAAAAATTTTGTGTTCCTATAAAGTTATTAAATTGCTTTAAAAAATTATTAAATTGCTTTAAAATTTTTTTAAATTGCTTTAAATTTTTTTTAAATTGCTTTAAAAAATTATGAAAAAATTAGCAATTCTATCATTGGTTTTAGGGCTTTTGTCAATGGGCATAGGTCTTTATGTTTATTTTGTTTTAGTTCCTGCGGCATATGCAGCGGAAACAGCTCAGACATCAGCAATTAATGCTAGCCTTAACTCTGACGGCACTCTGAGCCCTGAACTAAAAAATGCAAACTTAGCTTTTGAGGAAGTAAATTCAAAAAAATTTACTTTTAGTTATGTTGCATTATTCGGAGGATTATTAGCATTAATTTTAGGAGTAGTATCAGGAATTAAGAAAGAAATACTTGGATGGGTAGCCGTAGCCTTTGGTTTAGGAGCGGCAATAATTGGTACACTGATTGGTACGCATATGTTTTCCTGATATCTAAAAATTAAAATTCGCTTTTAAATAAGAATTTAATTTCGGGATTTTTTTCCTGCGCCATTTGAAGAAGCCATGCAGATTCCGCAAGGAATACGGGTCTTTCATCCTTGTCATACGCGATGTAATTTATCTTCTCATCTATAAATGCACTCAATAAGTTTTTATCATCGCAATCAATCCAGCAGGCTTTATGCATGTTGTAATTTTCAAACATACAGCTTGCGTTATATTCACCTTTTAATCTGAATTGAATTACTTCAAACTGTAATGCGCCGACTGTTCCCAAGATCTTTCTACCGTCTGTTTTACGAGTGAATAATTGTGCTACTCCTTCGTCTGTTAGTTGTTCCAAACCTTTTTGCAGTTGTTTAGATTTCATTGGATCTGTATTTACAACAAAACGAAAAAGTTCAGGAGAAAAGCTAGGAATTCCTTTGAAATTAAAATCCGAACCTTCTGTCATGGTATCTCCAATTTTAAAATTTCCTGCATCATAAAGACCTATTATATCACCTGGAAACGCTTCTTCAATTACAGATTTATCCTGAGCCATGAAAGCAGTTGGATTGGAGAATCGAAGTTCTTTTTTTCCTCTTACGTGATGATAATATTTGTTACGTTCAAATTTTCCTGAACAAATTCTAAGAAAAGCTATTCTGTCTCTGTGTTTAGGATCTAGGTTGGCGTGTATTTTAAAAACAAATCCTGAAAACTTCTTATCGAATGGATTGATTTCATTAACGTCTGTTTGTCTATTTTTTGGAAAAGGTGAAATCTGCACAAAACAATCAAGTAATTCTTTTACACCAAAATTATTAACTGCACTTCCAAAAAATACAGGACAAATTTTTCCTTCTAGATAATCCTCAGTTTTAAATTCAGGGTATACAGTTTCTATAATTTCAACATCTTCACGAAGTTTATTTGCGAAATCTTCACTGATATAATTTTCTAAATTCCCATCTGAAAGATTACTGATCTCAATTATATCTTCTACCACCTGTTTGTTTTCTCCCTGAAACAGATTTAATTTTTTCTCATAAAGATTGTATACACCTTTAAATGATTTCCCAATCCCGATTGGCCAAGACAATGGTCTTACTTTTATTTTCAATTCCTTTTCAATTTCATCAAGCAAATCAAACGCATCACGCCCTTCACGATCCATCTTATTGATGAAAACTATAACAGGAGTATTTCTCATTCTGCATACTTCAAGTAATTTTCTTGTTTGAGGCTCAACTCCTTTAACGCAGTCTATCACCATTATTGCACTATCAACCGCGGTCAATGTCCGGTAGGTGTCTTCAGCAAAATCTTCGTGACCGGGAGTATCAAGTATGTTAACTTTATAACCCGTATATTCAAATGCCATTACGGAGGTTGCAACAGAAATTCCTCTCTGTCTTTCAATCTCCATGAAATCGGATGTGGTGTGTTTTTTTATTTTGTTGGACTTAACTGCGCCTGCTACCTGTATTGCACCTCCAAACAGAAGCAACTTTTCAGTTAGTGTGGTTTTACCGGCATCCGGGTGAGCAATAATTCCGAAAGTCTTTCGCCTCTTTATCTCATCTTCAAAATTCATATTCAAATTTAAGGAATGCAAAAATAAAAAACCTCCGCACAAATCAATTGGCGAAGGTTTGAATAATTATAAAGAATGTTTATTCAGTAATGATAACAAGGTATTTACTTGCACTCCAAAATTCCTCAGGATTCAATATTTCAATCTTTTCAACTTTTTTATTGTCTCCCACAATTTTAAAAGATGAGCTTGGGTGAGATGTAAGCACTTTTGCTTTTTTGGCTGAGATGGTAATTTCATTAAGGGTGGAAACATCGACTTTGGTAAAATAATCTTTGTTAAAGTCGCTTTTCAAGGTGTAAACTTTACCCATCCCTAACATTCCACCTTCTTTTGTAGTTACGCCTTTTTCTTTAAGTTCCTTGCCCGTACCCATACAGTAGTAAGCCGTGTTCAGTTTTTCAGTTTTTTTATTTGATTCCTCTTCAACCTGAGCAAGGTTTGCTTCAATATTACCAAGCTCAATGTTTAGGCTCTCAATTTTATTTTTTAGATCTCCGATTTGTATGTCCTTATCATCAACTTGTCTTTGAAGATTAGAAATTAACTCTTCCAGACCACTTATTTTCAGATCGGATGACTTTAATTTCTTGTTAAGCGAGCCAATTCTTGCTTTATTCTTTCCTAATAATTCGTAAATAGCCGTAATATCAGCTTTTATTTGTTCCTCTTTGCTTTTTACATCACCGCTAGAGGTCTGATTTGATAGAATTTTTTCTTTTTTCTTGATTTCATCAAGATTGGCAGAAATTTCATTAAAGGCGGTTACAAACTCCTGAATTGCTTCTTCTTTTTCATTAATTGTATTATCTCTGTTGCCAATTTCAGTTTTGAGACTATCCTTAGTTAAATCTTTTTCTTCTCCTCCGTTTCCGCAAGATGAAAAAATAACGGATGAACAAAAAATTGAAAGAATGATTGTGATCTTTTTCATTTTATTGGTTTTTAATTTTAAAATTCGCGGCAAAAGTAAGATATGATTTGCAGCTCTGTTTTCAGTTAACAAAAATTTGGTGCCTTTAGAGTCATTGATTTTTAAAAATTAGCATTTTTTCTGATTTTTTTATTAATTTAGTGTAATAGCTTAATGAATATGAAAAAAATAATCACATTACTTTTCGCGTTCTCTATAATGTTCTCTTATGCGCAGAATAACAAGCAAAGAGCAGAAAAACTAATAAACAGTTTAGAAAAAAACCTTGGACTAAATAAAGAACAAAAAGGCAAAGTATTTGAAGTTGTTATTGAAAAAATGAATTCAATTGAAAAAGCAATCAAGGATAATGGTGGGGATAAAAATTCGCAACCTGTAATGATTGAAAAGAGAAAGTTTTTCAGTGATATGAGTAGCGTTTTAACTCAAGAGCAGTTTCAGAACTGGCAGCGAATCCGCTCTGAACATCTTAATTTATATAGAGAAGGTAAAGATGTTGCGGACTTGATCTTCGACCCGGAGATGGAAACCGTTATCAGAAATTAAATTTCATTACCCAAAGAATTTTATCTGCTCCCCATTAAAACTTGCATAAACCATGCTTGGGTGTGAATCTTGGTGAAAGATATTTCCTTTATTGTCAATCCCAATTGCGCCTGCAAAGCCGTCGATTCTTTTTAACTCTTCAAAGGTTTTTTCAAAAGCAACTTTTATTTCTAGACCATCGGTTACCCTTGTTACAATTTTTGAAGCAATTGCAGTGCTTACGATGTCTTCACCCACACCGGTACAACTGATTCCGCAATATTCGTTGCAATAATTTCCGGCAACTGTTGCTGAGTCCGAAATTCTCCCCGGAACCTCAAACCCCTTTCCTCCGGTTGATGTAGCCGCCGAAAGGTTTCCGTACTGATCTAAAGCAACACAACCAACGGTTCCTATTCCTTTGGATACTAATTTTTTTTCATATTCTAGTCTCCTTTGCGGAATTTCTGTACTGAATATTTCAAAACCGTTATTCCTAGCGAACTTTGTTGCGCATTCTCCTCCTAAAACTCTGTCATCTGTAGGGAATAATTTTTCAGCCACTCGTATTGGATTTTTTACTTCTTCAATGTTAATTACACCACTGAATTTTCCTGTCTTACCATCCATAATTGACGCACTCATCCTTATCACGCCATCACTTTGGATTTGTGAGCCAATTCCTGCATTGAATAATGGGTCATTTTCAAGTTTTTCCACAGCGTAAATAACAGTTTCCATTGCTGAGTGATTTTTTAAAAAATCGTAAGCATCGGCAACTATTGACCTGAGTGCGTTTTGTTTTGCTTTTTTTGTTTCATGATCTGTATTAGATTCGCTGAAAAAACCACCGTGAATTATTATTTTCATGTCTATATATTTTTTATGATTATGTAATAAAATTTTGTTTGTTATCCGATTTTTAATGAAGTCATAGTCAATGATCCAGCTAAGGGTTTATCATTAAAAATTTCAATCGGGTCATTTTTATCCTGTATTGAAAGAGTATACAGGAGCGGTAAATAATGCTCCGGAGTTGGAACTGCCAATTGCATACTTTTACTTAATCTGTTATAATTAATCAGAGCACTGTGATTACCAATTTTAATTTCGTGTTTTATCTTTTCACTTGCTTCAATAGCCCAGTCAAACGCGAAATTTTCATTTATTTTTTCCCATGCTACTTTACCTAAATTGTGAACTAGATTTCCACTTCCGATTATAAGTATACCTTTATTCCTAAGAAAAGCAAGTTCCTTTCCCAATTCATAATGATACTTTGGATTCTGAGTATAGTCCATGCTGATTTGAATTACCGGTATATCTGCTTTTGGGTACAAATGTTTTACAACGGACCATGTTCCGTGATCCAGCCCCCATGATTGATCTAAATCAATACTTGTTTTTTTTACGCTAGATTGAATGATTTTTGCGAGTTCCGGATTACCTGAAGCCGGGTATTGAATATCGAAGAGTTCTTTTGGGAATCCGCCAAAGTCATGAATAGTTTTTGGTTGTTGCATTGCTGTAACAAAAGTTCCTTTTGTTTCCCAGTGAGCAGAGATTACAACTATTGCATTAGGCCTAGGGATCTTTTTTTCTAAATTTCTAAATCCTTGAACGAATTCATTTTCCTCTATTGCGTTCATTGGACTTCCATGTCCAAGAAACAATACGGGCATTTTAGCTGAATCGCTAAAATGCTCTGAAAATTGTTCGAGTTTATTTAATTTCATCGAATAAATCGATAATGGTGTTAGCGCCAGAAATTTTAAAAAGTCAATTCGTTTCAAAACACGTTTCTACAAATTTCGGAAAAGTTTGAATTCAAAATTAAAGATTGTTTTTTTCACAAAATCATATCGATAATTTGTTCTATTTAAATCGAAATATAAGAAACATAAACCCTAACTTTGAAATTATAGAAATTATAAATGACTAAAATAAAAATAGGTGTGCTTAGAGAAGAGAAATCTCCTCCTGACAGACGTGTGCCGCTTACTCCGTTGATTTGTTCCGAATTGCTTTTAAAATATCCTGAACTGGAAATTTACATTCAGCCTTCTTCAATTCGTTGTTATTCTGATGATGAATATCTTTCATTTGGTTTGAATTTAAAGGAAGATTTATCGGATTGTGACATTTTAATGGGAGTTAAAGAGGTTCCTTCTTCTAAACTACTACCATATAAAAAATATCTTTTTTTCTCTCATACAATAAAAGGTCAGGCGCATAATCAGAAATTAATGAGGGCCTTAATTGAGAATAAAATTCAGATGATAGATTACGAAACGTTAACAGACAAAAATCACAACCGCATCATTGGTTTTGGCAGATATGCTGGAATTGTTGGCGCCTACAACGGTATATTGGGATATGGCCGTAAGTTTGATTTGTTTCATTTGAAGCCGGCTAATAAGTGTAGGGACAGAGCAGAGATGGAGGAGGAATTAAAACGTGCAAGACTGCCCAATATTAAAATTGTACTTACGGGAGGCGGAAGGGTTGCCAATGGAGCTATTGAAACATTAAGCGCTCTTAAAATTCGGAAAGTTACTCCGGAAGAATTTTTGATGGGTAGTTTTAGGGAGCCGGTATATTGCCAACTTAATCCAAAAGATTATGTTGAGAGACCCACGGATCATAATTTTGATTTAAATGATTTTATAAATCACCCTGAACACTTTGTTACTAAGTTTGTGCCTTATACAAAAGTTGCAGACATATTTATATCTGCTCATTATTGGGATCCACGTTCTCCAAAATTATTTTCAATAGAAGATGTTCAGTCATTTGATTTTAGGTTGGGTGTAATTGCCGACATTACATGTGATATGGATGGATCTGTACCTACAACTCTAAGAGCTAGTTCTATTGATGCTCCTTTTTATGGTTACAATCCTAAGTTGAGAAAAGAGGATGTGCCATTTAGTAAAGAGACCATCACTATTATGGCTGTTGATAATCTGCCATGCGAATTACCAAGAGATGCGAGCGATGATTTTGGTAAAGATTTAATGGAACGAGTTCTTCCAAATTTAATTGGCCTTGACGAATTCAATGTGATTGAAAGGGCCACCATATGTAAGGGCGGAATTCTAACTCCTCAGTTTGAATATTTAAGACAGTACGCGGGACTATGAAGATTTTTTTTTCAGGAAAGATTGAGCTTGTACAAAAATGTCTTATTATTTTGTTTTCTTTATTTGCTTTTAACAATTATGCTCAGGATTCAATTCTTAAAAAGGGTCATTATATTTTCGTTGAAGATAGAAATTTAATTGAGCATTTAGGGAAAATTGGTAATGTTAATGATTCGTCATTTAATTTGATTAAAAGTGTTCGAGACTCTTTAAATTTTTCGAGAAAAGAAAATTTGAAAATTACATCTGTTACTGAAAATAATATTTTTAAAGGTAAAAAAATTACGGAAGATCAATTTTCCCAATTAAGTTCAACTTTCGCTACTGCTTTTCCGCTACGAAAGTGGCAGATATATTATTCTAATAGTAATTTATTTTACAATGTGGTGCGGTTCGGTCTAGGTAAAAAATTAAGTCTTGCAATTAACTCCTCTATATTTTTAGCTCCTATTGGAGTAACAACTCGATATTCTATTCGTTTGAATGATCATTTTTATTTTGCTCCTGAGTTGGGTTGGGGTAGCGGTTCGTGGTTACGGTCAGATTTACAGTCTTTTCACTTTGGTTTGAGGACAAGCCAAGGAAATTCCCAACGTAACACTACATTGGGTGCCGGTTATTTTAATATTTCAGGTTTAAGTTCATTTTCTAAAAATATCAGAATTGGAGATTCCATCGGAATCGGTTACGTAAATTTTTCTTTTAATGAACGTTTTTCTAAAAAATTCTCCTTAAACACAGATTTTTGGTATTTCAATACTTCATTGTTTCCACTTGCAAATATCCGTTATCTGAAATCCGAATTTTATGTCATGGGAGTTTTTTTACGGTCTTATAATTTAATCGAAAAGCAATGGAGATTTGGTATGCTTTTTCTTGTTGTTAAACCGGCTAAAAGAAACTGGACAACCATTCCAATTCCTGTGGTTCAATATAATTATCTGATTGGTAAATAGTTTTCTTTCGTTTATTTTTTCAGAAAATCAAATAGTTTTTTATTAATGTAAATTGTCTCTTTCCAGAATTTTTTCGACTCTAAAATTGAAATCTTCTCAAGTTCTTTTAGATATTTTGCCGCTGTAATTCTGGAGATACCTAATCTTTTCTCAAGGTATTCACTTTTGCAATAGGGATGTTCAAATAATAATTCCACCAGCTCTTTGCTGTATATTTTTGATTTTTTCTTTTGTATTATTTCTTGCGTTGTATTAAAAATTTTGTAGATTCCATTCACCTGATCTATTGCCTCATTAGCTGAATATTCCACACCTTTTAGCATAAAAAGTATCCAAGACTCCCAATCATTTGAAGTTCTTACCCTCTGAAGTAATCTGTAATATTCTGTTTTGTGTTTGGTAATATAACCGCTCAGAAATAATACTGGCATTTCCAATAAATTATTGATCAAAAGGTGTAGAATATTAATTATCCTTCCTGTTCTTCCGTTTCCGTCATAAAATGGGTGAATACTTTCAAATTGATAGTGCTGAATTGCCATTTTAATTAAAGGTGGAATTCCATCTTCTTCGTTTATATAAATCTCATAGTTTCTTAGCAGTTTAATGATGGTGTCATAATTATTGGGTGGTGTGTAAATTACTTTGCCAGTTTTAGCATTGGTAAGTGTAGTGCCAGGTAATTTTCTTATACCGGCATTATTTTCTTCCAATATTTTTTGAATCTCGATTATTGCATTAACAGATAGAAAAGATTTTTTTTTGATGAAGTTTACACCATAAATCATAGCCTCTCTATACCTTAAAACCTCTTTAGTTGATGGGTCAATATCTACACCTTTCGCAGATAATGCTTGGTATAATTTATCTTGAGTTGTAATAACGTTTTCAATCTCTGAACTTGCTTTGGCCTCTTTAAGAATTACTGCGTTAAGTAGTATTTCGGGATTAGGCAGAATATGAACCTTCCCTTTTAATTCCGCCAAGGCGACGGATGATTTTAAAAGTTGTTTTAAAATTTTTAGATTTTCTGTTTCTTTAGTGTTTGGAGGTAGAAATGGTAAATTGTTAAAGGCTATATTACTCTTAGGAGTCGGTGTTGTCTTAATTTTTCTCATGTAAACTTTTTATACCTGATGTTTCTATCATGTAAAAATAATTAAAAAAATTATACATGACAAATCTATCAGGTAAAATCTCTTTACATGATATAAAACCACCTTTTACGAAATTTTAAAGTAAAATTTTTTCACCTGGTTTTAAAATTATTAGTTTCCCTGAAAGTTCTTTTTGTTTATCTAACTCTTTTATCATATTTATTGGGTCGCTTATAGGTTCGTCACTTAAATCAAAAGTTGCGTAGTGCATCGGTATGAAATTTTTACCTCCCATCTCATTAAATGCCCTTACTGAATTTGTAGGTGAAAGATGTGAAGGTCCCATGAACCACTCAGGTTTATATGCTCCTATTCCCATTAAGCAATAATCTGGCTTCGGAAAAACTGAAGCAATTTGGCCAAAATGTTCTCCGTATCCGCTATCTCCCATAAAATATATGGTTTTCTCTTTAAACTGTATAATAAATCCACCCCAAAGTGTTTTATTGTCATCATTTAGCCATCGCTTGCTCCAATGTCTTGAAGGAACATAAAAAATCTTCAAATCTTTATAATCCAAACTGTATTCTTGATACCAACCCGCGGTCTGAATGTTTTTGACATCAAACCAATTCTTTAAAACTTCTTCCATGTTCAACCCACTCAATACTTTAATCCTTTGATTTTGCTTTGCGATTTTTTTTAATGACGGTGCATCGCAGTGGTCTCTGTGTGCATGTGAAACCAAAAGGTAATCTATGTCTCTAAAGTCTGCTATTGGAGTCGGAAACGGTGTTAATCTTTTCAATAAAGAAACGTTACCAAAGACAGGATCTATTAAAATCTTTTTTTTGTTTAGGTGAAGATAAAAACTTGCGTGGCCTAGCCATACTATGCAATCATTGCGTTCATGAAAATATTCACTCCCGTAAATTACTTCAGGTCTCCATAAATCATTTTTCTTTTTGTTTGCGTCCGGATTCCCCTCTCTTTTCCATTTTATAACCTCTCTAAAACCCGGAATGAAATGATGATTAAGATTCATGAATCTTTCATCAGGTGTTAAGGGGTTACCAATGTAATTCTCAGGATAATGATTTTTTAATTTTGGATTTCCTTTGTGTATTTTCATTTGGTTAGTAAATATCGTTTCTTTTGCACTATATTTGCAATCTGTAAGGTTCTTTATTTTTTAAATAAAAATTAAAAGGGAATGCCGTGTAAATCGGCAACAGTACCCGCTGCTGTAAGTCTGTTAAATGACTGGAGAATTCTAACGCCACTGTTCAAGATATGAATGGGAAGGCTCTCCAAGTTGCAGACAAGTCAGAAGACCTGCCTTACAAAAATTACTGATTAACTGTCTTCGGGAAGAAAGACAAACAGATTATGATTAAAAGTTCAACAACAAGTTGCCTAAGGGTGTTTTTTAATCAAGTTAATTTATACTTGATCTTGTTTCCTGTTTTATTTTCTGCTCAGCATTACGACACCTTAAAGCTGAGTACTATTGATGTATTGCCTAGATTTCATTGTCTTAAAGAGAATCAAAACTTGAGAAAAGCAGATTCATTATTACTTCATGAATTGCCTTCAATAAATTTAGGGCAATTGTTACAATTAGAAAATTCTGTTCAAATTAAATCATATGGTTTGTCAGGTTCATCAAGTTCATCTGTTAGAGGAGGGAATTCATCTCACACTTCTGTTTTGTGGAACGGCATGAATATGCGCAATCCTATGCTGGGTGAAAACGATTTTTCCCTTGTTTCTACTTTTCTCCTAGATCAGGTAAATATTCAATACGGCGGATCCGCTGCTATGTGGGGTAATGCTTCTGTTTCCGGCGCTGTTCATTTAAACAATAATTCTTTTTTTGATTCAGGTTTTGGTAGTAAATTGTTTCTTTCTACAGGTAGTTTTGGTCAACAATCTTCGGGAGCCAAAGTTTCATACGGTAATAAGAAGTTTTATTCATCTACTAGGTTTATTATTCTACGAGCTGAAAATGATTTCAACTATAGAGATGCTAATGGAAATTTGAAAAAAATTAATAAAGCGCACTCAGAACAATTGGCTCTAATGCATGAAGATTCTTGGCGTGTAAATAAAAATAACACGCTTAGTTTTAGATATTGGGTACAGAACTCTGATAGAGAAATACCACCTGCAATTAATCAATTTGAAAAAAAATCATTTCAGCAAGATGGATTTAACAGGTTTATGCTAGATTGGCAATTTTCAAAAGGAGCAATTAATACGTTTATTAGACAAGGTGTATTTTTTGAAAAATTGCATTACTCAGATTCATTAATTAATTTAAATACAAGGTCTTTAACTTTAACTTCAAATACAGATTTGGAAATAAAAATTAAAATAGATTCTTTAAATTATTTAGGTTTAGGAATAAATAATACCAATTGCTCGGCCAAATCGGATGCGTATGTTTCTAATGTTAATCAAAATTTTCTTTCGACTTATTTAAACTTTTCCAATAGAAGTTTTTCTGGCAGGAATCTTTTTTTTGCTACCGTTAGGCAGGAATATGCTTTTAATATTTTTCAGCCAATTACTTTTTCTGTTTCTGATAAAATTAAGCTGAATGAATTTTTATCGATTAAGATTATGTTCAGTAAGTTATATAGATTACCTACATTCAATAATCTGTATTGGAATCCCGGAGGTAATCCTGAATTGTTGCCTGAAGAGGGTTATAGTGCTGATGGACAAATTGAATTTAAACATCCACTTTTTCATAATGCATTTTCAAGAAGTGATTTTCAATCTTCAGTTGGAGTATTTACCAGAAACATCAATAATTGGATAATTTGGCTTCCAAATTCTAACGGGCTTTGGTCTCCACAAAATATTCTTAAAGTGTGGAGTAGGGGAGTAGAATCATATTCATTCATCGAAGTGCAACGTAAAAAAGTTCGCTATAAATTTTTATTACAGACCAATTATGTACTATCTACTAATCAGCAATCTTCAATTGAAAATGATCAGAGTGTAGGCCGTCAATTGATTTATACTCCGGTATACAGTGGTTCTGGAATTTTTCAAATCCAAACAAGGAAACTTTATTTTGCATTGAATCATTCTTATACTGGTTATCGATATACCAGCAGCGACAATTATAGTTATTTGAGTCCCTTTTCATTAACAGGAGCTGTTTTTGGTTATAAGTTTTTAGTTTCTAATTATACGATTGATTTAAATTTTGTTTGTAACAATATTTTTAGCAGTAATTACCAAGTTATTACCCAGCGACCAATGCCTTTGGTAAATTATCAGATTAATCTCATTTTGAATTACTCACCTTTAAAAAAATAAAAACCAACTTATGAGAAAAATAATTTTATGCTTTTCAGCTCTTTTTGCAGTGACCTTTTCAGCGCAGACAGTTGTGTCTACAATTGATGATTATTCATTGCCTACCGACTCTTTTTACAATGGTTTATCCGGTGGAAATGGTTTTCAAAGCGGCAACATTTTTTATCCTACGGTTTACGATAGTAATTTTCAATATTGGGCCTCAGGTTTTGCTGCAAGCAATATGAAAGACAGTGCAACTTCAGGTTATCTCAATGTTTATAGTGCAAAAACTGCTTCTGGTTGTTTAGGATCTTCAAATTACGCGATTGCACAGAATTATGCAGTTGCAAGATTTACCGGGGCAAGTCAGCAAGATTCAGTCTATGGTTTTTATGTTACCAATTCTACATACGCATACAATAGTATGCGCGATGGCGATGCTTTTGCTAAAAAATTTGGAGGTCTTAACGGTAACGATCCTGATTGGTTTTTACTAACGGTAAAAAAATATTTCAATGGAGTTCTATATAATGATAGCGTATATTTTTATCTAGCTGATTATCGCTTTTCAAACAACAACAACGATTACATTTTAGATTCCTGGCAGTGGGTTAATTGTAAAAGTTTAGGTAAAGCCGATAGCCTATTATTTGTTTTGTCTTCATCCGATATAGGTCAGTTTGGAATGAACACGCCCGCTTTTTTTGCTATAGACAACTTAACTACTAAAGCGACTTTTGTTGGTATGAATGAAATAGAATCTGATGATTTAAAAGTTTTTCCAAATCCGTTTTCCGATGTGTTGACTTTTTTAAATAAGTCTGGAAATTCTTCATTGAGTTTCGAGCTTAGTGATATGTCTGGTAGAATTATTTTAAAAGATCAATTTTCTGGTATTGATTTTAAGATAAATGTTGCTGATTTAACAAAAGGTATTTATTTGTTGACGCTTCAAGACGATAAAAATAAATTTCTGAAACGTATTGTTAAAGATTAAAATGAAAAGAAATATTTTATTTTCTTGCGCCTTATTTAGTTTCATCTTGTTACATGCGCAGTTTCATCCTCCTGCAGGATATTCTGGTACATCTGCTATTCATAAAGACAGCAGTGTGTTTGTTGCTTGGGCCAACTCCTGCAGTATTATTCGAGGGTATCAAAATATTGCTCTACCTGATTCGGGCTTTGCAAGTGTTGGCGATTCTTCTTCGGCAATTGGCACTGCAGGAATTAATGGTATAGTTAGTCTTGGTGATGGAGGTGTTGCAATACTTCAATTCCAAACTCCAATTTACGATGGTCCCGGGTATGATTTTGCAGTTTTTGAAAACTCTTTTAGTGATAATTATCTCGAATTGGCTTTCGTGGAGGTCAGCTCAGACGGCATCAATTTTTTCAGATTTCCTTCAAGCTCGCTTACACAAGATTCAATTCAGTGTGGTCCTTTCGGGTTAACAGACGCAACAAAAATCCACAATCTTGCAGGCAAATACAGAATGCATTACGGTACTCCATTTGAATTAAATGAACTTTCAGGAATTCAAGGATTGAATATTAATGCCGTAACACATGTTAGAATTATGGATGTGGTTGGTAGTATTGATTCAAATTTTGCCTCTTACGACAAACATGGAAATAGAATTAATGATCCCTGGCCAACTATGTTTCCTTCTTCTGGTTTTGATCTGGATGCTATTGGAGTTATTAATCAACAAAACAACATTGGCTTTTCTGAATTTGTTTATGTACAAAACGATTTCAAAATATTTCAGTCTGATGAATCAATTACTGTTAAAATCAGCGAACAAGATTTGATTCAGAAAATTGTGATTTATGAATTGAATGGTAATATTTTGCATGAATTTAATGATATCAATGATTTTAATTTTCAATTTAAAACAACTTTAATGAATAACGGATTTTACCTATTGAGTGTTTTTTCTCAAAGCGGTAGAGCATATCATAGAAAGTTTCATTCAAAGAATTAATGAATAAATTGTCAACATATTTCATTCTTTTTATTGCGATTCTAAATTCCTTTATTTCTTGTAAAAAGGATGAACCTCCTATTAAGCCAAGTGCAAATATAACGTCAGGCGGGAGTGGATTTGTTTATGTGCTGAACGAAGGTAATTTCATGGCATCCAATGGTTCAATCACCCGATTGAATTTATCTGATGGTTCAATTGTGTCGGATTTCTATTCTACACAAAATAATGGATTCCAAATTGGAGACGTTCCGCAGTCTATGACATTACACAATGGTAAATTTTATGTAGTAGTAAATAATTCTTCAAAGATTGAAATTCTTGACCGTTATACATTTCAAAAAATTGGTCAGATTACCGGACTAACTTCCCCAAGATATTTTTTACCTATTAGTAATAATAAAGCATACGTTACAGATCTTTACAGCAATACTATATCCTTAGTTGACCTAAATAGTAATTTAGTTGTTTCAACTATAGCTGTAAATGGGTGGTCAGAGGAAATGCATCAGGTCTATGGGAAGGTTTTCGTTACATCAAAAAACACTAATAAATTATATGTAATCAATGCTCAAAACGATCAGTTGCAAGATAGTATTACAATCGGTTTTGGTGCCAGTGGAATTGTAGAAGATAAATTTGGAAAAATTTGGTTATTGTGTTCTGGAGATCAGACGAGTCAAATTGCAAAATTAGTTAGGATTGATCCAATAAATTTATCTATTGATTCTTCCTTTGTCTTTTCTTCAATAAGTAATAATCCTTTCAGGTTATCTATTAATGGAAATAAAGATGAGTTGTTTTTTTTAGACAATGCAGGAGTTTTTAAAATGAATGTTTCAGCAAGTTTCCCATCTTCACCAATAATTCCGAAGGGTAATAAAAATTTTTATTCCTTAGGTATTGACCCACAGAATGGAAACATTTACATTTCAGATGCAATTGATTTCAATCAAAATGGAAAAATATATAGGTATAATAATTCTGGAAATCCGATTGATCAGTTTTACTGCGGAATTATTCCAGGATTTATTTTTTTCGATAAGTGAGTATTTTTTGATATCTCTTTCCTTTACAAAAGCGTAACGGGTTTAAATTCTATATATTTATGAAAAGAATTTTATATGTCAGAATTTAAGTTGAATCTCACCAAGCCAATTGCTTTTTTTGATCTGGAAACTACAGGTGTTAATGTTGGAGCTGATAGAATCATAGAAATTTCAATTCTTAAAATTGATGTAAGTAATGATAGGCACATTAAGACCTGGAGGGTGAATCCCGGAATTCCAATACCTGAATTTTCGAGCCGTATTCATGGTATTACAGATGATATGGTGAAAGAATATCCGGAGTTTAAAATGGTAGCGCCTGAAATTGCATTTTTCCTCGATAATTGTGATTTGGCAGGATATAACTCAAATAAATTTGATGTGCCTCTTTTGGTTGAAGAGTTTTTGAGAGTTGAAGTTGATTTTGATTTAAGGAACAGAAAGCTGATTGATGTTCAAAATATTTTTCATTTCATGGAACCCAGAACGCTTGTTGCCGCTTATAAATTTTATTGTAATAAAGATCATTCTAATGCTCACAATGCACAAGCGGATGTAGAGGCTACATTTGAAGTTTTTTGCAGCCAACTAGAAAAGTACAAGGAAGTTGAGAAAATAGACGCAGACGGAAATAAATATTTTCCGGTTCGAAACGATATGAAAGCAATCAGTGAATTGTCTACTCGAACTAAAAATGCTGATCTAGCAGGCAGAATAGTT
>JBKCIQ010000009.1:0-13342 GCA_046302135.1 Bacteroidota bacterium
TCCGCGTAAAACATGCGAGCCAACATTGCTTCCACTACTACACGCACTTCCGCCTGAAGCCGCAATACCTGAAATGTCTAAGTTGAACAAAAGCATTTCTGCATTTTCAGTAGGTGGAAATAAAACATTCAAAACTGTATATAGTGAGTTGTCTCCCGTTTCTCCATTAAATTCTACTCCCGCGATGCGTTCCTTCAACTGACTCATCATATAATTTTTTAAACCTCTGATGTGCTGTTGATGTTCCTCCATTTTTTCATGGCAAATCTCAAATGCTTTTGCAAGTCCTGCAATACCGTAAACATTTTCAGTTCCACCGCGCATATTCCTTTCCTGTGAACCTCCATGTATCATTGGAGAAATTTTCAAATCGTGGTTGATGTACAAAAATCCAACTCCTTTTGGCCCATGAAATTTATGAGCGGCACATGTAATCAAGTGGACATTAATTTTTCTGAGGTCAATTGAATAATGTCCCATGGTTTGTACGGTGTCACTATGAAAAACGGCATTATATTTTTTACAGATTTCGCCGGTATTTTCAAGATTCAATAAAGTTCCGATTTCATTGTTGGCATGCATCAATGAAACAAAAGATTTCTCATTGTTTTTAAGTAATTCTTCTAAATGATGATAATCAACATTTCCCTTGCTGTCTATATTTACAAAACTCAATTTGATTTTTCCATCTTTCTCTAATTCTTCTAATGTATGAGAAACAGCATGGTGTTCAATTTTTGTACTGATTGCATGCTTTATTTCATGGTCATGAATGGTTTGAACAATTGCCATGTTATCGGCCTCGGTTCCTCCACTGGTAAAAAATATTTCAGCCGGAGTTACATTAAGCAGCTTCGCTACACTTTTGCGAGCGTTTTCAATTACAGAGCGTGTTTTTCTTCCGAAACCGTGAATGGATGATGGATTACCGAAATGTTCCTGCATTAGCGGCAACATGGTTTCCAAAACTTGTTTGTCTATCGGAGTAGTTGCGGCGTTGTCCAGATATACTTTCATGGTAAAAGGGATATTCTTTGGAAAGTAAATTTAATCAATTTGCAGAAACTCGTATCAAACATCATCGTTCTTTGATGATTTCTTTGATGTCAGAAATTATTTTCTTGGCTAAATTTTCTGCAGTTGATTCCGATTCGCTCTCAGAATAAATTCTGATAATGGGTTCTGTGTTCGATTTTCTTAAATGTACCCATTCTTTTGAGAATTCAATTTTCACACCATCAACATCGTTAATGTGTTGTTTCTTGTATTTGGATTTTATTTTTTCTAAAATCTGATCTACATCGATATCCGGTGTAAGTTCTATCTTGTTTTTTGAAATATAGTAATCAGGGTAGGTGGCACGAAGCATGCTCACCGATTTACCATATTTAGCCAGGTGAGTTAGAAAAATTGCAATTCCAACCAAAGCATCTCTTCCATAATGTAGTTCAGGCAGAATTACTCCACCATTACCTTCCCCACCAATAATAGCCTTAGTTTTTTTCATCATCTCCACCACGTTTACTTCACCCACTGCAGAAGCAGAATAACTACCACCATGTTTTTCTGTAACATCTCTAAGTGCACGAGTAGATGAAAGATTAGAAACGGTATTTCCTTTTCCTCCATTGCATTTAAGAACATAATCCGACACTGCAACCAATGTATATTCTTCACCAAACATTTCCCCATCTTCGCAAACCAACGCTAAACGATCAACATCAGGATCAACTGAAATTCCTAAGTGCGCTTTATTTTTTACTACTGCTTTAGAAAGGTCTCTTAAATGCTCGGGTAATGGCTCCGGATTATGAGCAAAATTTCCATCGGGTTCACAATGAATTTTAAATACGCTTTCGACACCCAATGTTTCCAATAATTTAGGAACTACAAATCCACCGCTGGAATTAACTCCATCCACCACGATTTTAAATTTTTTGTCTTTTATGGCTTTTAAGTCAACGTAAGGAAGTTTTAAAATTTTCTGAATATGAATGTCAATTAAATCATTCCTGGAAACTACCTTTCCCAATTTATTGACGTCTGCAAAATTAAATTCACCTTTCTCAGCAAGCTCCAGTACCTTTTTCCCTTCATCTCCGCTTATGAATTCACCTTTGTTATTTAAAAGCTTCAATGCGTTCCATTGTTTAGGATTGTGGCTCGCTGTTAAAATGATTCCTGCGCTGGCTTTCAATTCAGTAACGGCAATTTCAACGGTTGGGGTAGTAGATAATCCCAAATCTATTACCTGTATTCCTAAGCCGCATAATGTATTGGCTACCAATTGGCTCACCATTTCACCGCTAATTCTGGCATCCCTACCAATCACAATACTTAATGCTCCACCTTTTGTAGAGTTTTTTACCATTGTGCCAAATGCGGCACTAAATTTTACAATGTCTATCGGATTGAGTCCCTCGCCCGGTTTTCCTCCTATGGTTCCACGTATTCCTGAAATAGATTTAATTAGTGTCAAGGTTATAAATTTGAGTGTCCGCAAAATTAATTTTCAATGGATAACCAACCCCCATTTTTTTTATATAATTCTTAACATTTCTTGGCCTAGGCTGTTTAAAAAAATTAAGTTATTTTCGCGCGCTTTTTTTAATACATTTGATTGGTAAAGTTGTAATTTAAGGAGATATTAGGGTTATATTGAAGTAATTTTTTGGCTTATGAATGAATTTGAAGATAATTTTAATCAGGAAGAATTTAAAGCGTTGCTGTTTAAGTTTGAAGCCATGGTAAAAGCCGATGCTTTCGTTTTTTTTGATGTGGATGAATTTGAGGATTTAATAGAACATTTTTTTCAAACTCAGAATTCGGAATACCTTGAAAAGGCCATTGAGTCTGCTTTATCTCAATATCCCGACAATGTAAATTTTAATGTTAGTAATGCTCAGCTTCTTGCTTTTAAGAATAAAATGGAGGAAGCACTTAAGTTATTAAATGATGTTGAAGTTAACCATCCCGAAACCGGTGAAATTTATACAACGCGTGGAGCAATATATAGCCAAATGGGGTTGTCTGAACAGTCTATCGAGAACTTTAAAATGGCTTTAAAATATAGCGATCTTAAGGAAGATATTTACGCATCGCTGGGAAGTGAGTACATGAATAAAAATGATTACGAGAGTTCTTTGTACTACCTGAAAAAAGGTTTTGCACTCAATCCGGAAAACGAAGTAATCATCAGTGAACTGGCAATTTGTTTTGAGTTTGCGGCAAAGGCTGATGAAGCAGTAAAGTTTTTTGAGAAGTTTAGCGATGATCATCCGTATAATAAATGGGCTTGGTTCAATCTTGGAATATCTTACAATCGTGTTCAGTTGTATGAAAAAGCGCTTGAAGCTTACGATTTTGCGATTACCATTGACCCAAAATTTTCATCTGCCTATTTCAACAAAGGAAATTCATTTGCAATGCTGGGCCAATACAAGGAGGCGATAGATGTTTATAAAGAAACTTTTAATCATGAGGAACCGGATCCGTCCGCTCATTATTACATTGGAGAATGTTACGAGAACTTGGAAGATTACACCAATGCACTGGCTTATTATAATCGAGCAATTAAGCAAAATCCTCAGATGTCTGATGCATGGATTTCTATTGGAATAGTTTTAGATAAACAAAATCGTTTGACAGAGGGTATACATTATGTGAAAAAAGCATTGGAATTAGAGCCCGAGAATCCGGACTATTGGTACATTTTTGCAGAGATTGAGGAAAAAATGGGATTCATTGAGGAAGCTCTAGGTGCATATCAGAAGGTAATAGAATTGAACTATAACGATTATGATATATGGTTGGATTATTCAAATTGTCTAATTGCTGCAGGCTATTTGGAAGATGCGGTTTATGCTTTATCTGAAGGTATCAAATATTTTCCGGAGGTTGCCGATATCCAATACCGTATGAGTGCATTATTGGTAGAAACAGGTAAGAGGCAAGAGGCATTGGTTCACCTTCAGGCCGCGTTGTTGTTGGATTATGATAAGCACGAAGGATTATTCGAATATGCTCCGGATTTAAAATCAGATCCCGGGTTTATGCAAGTTATTAACACCTATAAGAGATAGATCTTATTATTTATTTATCTATTCAATTTTCTTAACTTGTATCTTTGCCTCAGAAAAAAAAGATGAGTTATAATTTTAATTTGCCCCATTTACCTTCAAGAAATACAAAACCGCGTTCGGATGGTGTTACAATGGTGATGGATAAAGGGCTCAGTTTTCGTCAGGCTGAAGATTTTGTGGAGACAGGAGGAAACCATGTTGATTATGTAAAACTTGGATTTGGTTCTTCAATCGTTTCTTCAAAGTTGAAAGAGAAGATAAAATTTTACCACGATTCGAAGCTTAAAGTTTATTTAGGTGGAACTCTTTTTGAAGCATTTGTTGCAAGAAATAAGTTTGAAGATTACGTTCGATTGTTGGATGAACTGAAGTTGAAGACCGCAGAGGTTTCAGATGGATCTATTGAGTTACCCCACGAAAAAAAATGTGAGTACATTCAAAAACTCTCCAAAAATTTTGAAGTTTTATCTGAGGTGGGATCTAAAGAAGAAGGAATAATTATTCATCCAAGTAAGTGGATAAAATTGATGAAGGCAGAGTTGAATGCAGGTTCGAGTAAGGTAATTGCAGAGGCACGCGAAAGTGGGAATGTGGGCATATATCACAGAAATGGAGCTGCACATGTTGTTTTAATAAATAGAATAACTTCAAAGATTCCTGTAGAAAAAATCATTTGGGAAACACCACAAAAATCTCAACAAGTTTATTTTATTAAATTATTTGGTTCAAATGTTAATCTTGGAAATATCGCTCCAGATGATGTAATTCCTTTGGAAACATTAAGGTTAGGACTTAGGGCCGATACTTTTTTTACTTTTCTTCCCAAGGATTTGAGGCAGGATTCTCAATAATTTGCTTGTATACTTTTTACCGTTGAAGCTAATCAAAAATTTAATTCTTTTTTTTGCTTTAGTAAAGTTTTTTAATTTGGCATCCCAAACATCATCCGGTTTTGTTCATGTGGTAGGGGAGATGAGAAATGTGATGTGGAAAGGTCAGTTATCTGGAAACATAAATCTTGATACCATAACTAACAAAACCAATTTATATGGATTGGGTCCTATAGAATATTTATCAGGTGAAATTTTAGTAATTGATGGTCGGAGTTTTAAGTCAACAGTTGCGACTGATAATGAAATTAAAGTTGAAGAAACTTTTAAAATTAAAGCTCCTTTTTTTGGATATACTAACGTAAAGCGTTGGCAAGAAATCAATTTACCGGCATACGTACGAAATTTGAAGGAACTGGAAAATTATTTGGATTCAACTACAAAATTTTATCATAGACCAACCTTTTTTAAGCTCAGTGGTGTTATTGATAGTGCCACAATACACATTGTGAATCTTCCTGAGGGGTCAAAAGTTTCTTCACCTGAGCAAGCTCATAAAGGCCTAAAAAAATATGAATTAAAAAATCAGTCTGTCGATATTATTGGTTTTTTCTCAACCGAACATAAGGCCATTTTTACTCATCATGATACATTTTTACATCTTCACCTCATTACAGCAAACAGAGATAAAATGGGACATGTAGATGAGCTGAATATGATTCCAAAAATGTTTAAACTTTATTTACCTGAGTAGAAATAGTTTTTGAATTTTTTCTTAATTCACGTTAATTGATTTACATCTATTCTCAATCGAAAGTATTTACTTTATTATATCAGTTTCTTTTCAGAAAAAAATAGTAAACAAAACAATCATAACAAAAAAGGCTAACTTCTGTTAGCCCTTTGTGGAGAATATCGGAGTCGAACCGATGACCTCTACCATGCCATGGTAGCGCTCTAGCCAGCTGAGCTAATCCCCCTTTTAAGCACAAAATTAAAGAAATATTTACTCATTAAATTTACATATGAATAATAATGAATTCTGTCCTCCTATTTTTCTGATGCTCTTCTTCGCTGCAGGTTGACTTTACATTACCTTCGCAAGCACATCCATTCAGCAATTTTGTCTCTCCATATCCCTTACCTGTAATACGATCCGGATTAGTTATCTTCTTCTTAATGTACTCAGCACTTGATTTAGCTCGATTATCTGACAGTTTCATGTTTGATTCGGCACTACTCCTGCAATCTGTGTGAGATCCCAGTTCAATTACCATTGTAGGATAATCGTTCATTACCTTGATAATTTTATCTAGTTCAACGGCCGCGTCCTTACGAATGTTGTATTTTCCTAAATCAAAATAAATTGGTTTCACATCAATCATCTTTGCTAAGTCTCCGCCTATCTCAAGTTTTCCAAGTGAAACATCCAAGTATTCATGCAAATTAATTTGACCGGGCTTATCAATTGTTTTAGTAAAAGTCACTGTTTTCGTTAAATATCCAAGTTTTTCAATTTTTACATTGTAATTCAATTGATCACCAACTTTGTTACCATCCAAGTTTTTGGAAAACTCTCCCGAACTTGATGTAGAAAATTCACCTACAGGACTTCCGCTTGATGTTGTAATTGTAATTTTCACTCCTTCGATTGGTTCTTTTGATTTTGAATCGGTAATTAAAGCATAAAGTGAAATTTTTGGTGTTTTTTCTAAAACAACATCCACATTGTATTCGCTTTGATCTGTATTCGTTTTAACGGAGCTCATACCTGGATTAAATCCATCCTTTTTCCCATTTAATTGGAACGAATTTTCATCATCAATAGAAAAAGAAAAATTACCTGAATCATCAGTAGTAACCTCACCAATAACATTTCCGTTATTATCTTTCAACTGAATATTTGTTCCTGCCAACAGATTTCCATCTTTATCCTTTGCCTTTCCTTTTATTGTTTTTCCAAAATTGAATGGTTTTAACAAGTTGAAGGAATAAATATCATCATCGCCTTTACCACCCTCTCTGTTTGATGCAAAATATCCGGATTTTTGTATCTCATCAAGAACAAAAGAAAAGTCGTCTTTGGAGGAATTTACAGGTGCACCCACGTTAAGAACCTTTCCAACTTTTTCGTTTTTGTACTGTGCAACAAAAATATCTAATCCGCCAAGGCCTGCATTCCCGTCTGATGAATAAAAAATCAAACCGGAAGAATGATAAGAAGGGAACATTTCGTTACCTGCAGTATTGATTTTATCACCTAAATTTTCAGGCTTAGACCAAGAACCATCTGAGTTTCTTTTTGTAAGATAAATATCAACACCGCCTTTACCACCAGGCATATCAGAGGAAAAGAACATAATGTTTCCTTCATCATTTAATGCTGCATGGCCAACTGAATATTCTTTATTGTTGTAAGGGAATGGAGCAGTTTCAATCCATTTACCATTTTTATTTTCACAAATTACAATTTGTAACTTGATGATATTTTCACTGCTTTTCTCTTTATAGTTGTCCCTTGTAAATACTGCAATATTCCCTGCTTTATTAAAGCAAACAGGTCCTTCATGAAACTTTTTGTTCAATGACTTTTGAAATGGTTTCAAATCCGAAAGTTCACCCTTCTCGTTTTTTTTTGCAGAGTATATATCAAGAAAAGGAAGGTGATTCCAATTCCATCTTCTTTGAACAGGTTTTATACCTTCTCTGGAAGATGTAAAAACAACAATATCCTTAAAGTAGACCGCGCCAAAATCTTCCTGTTCAGAATTTATTTCAAGATCACTAATTGTAAAACGATTTTCACCTGCAATTTTTTTGATATAGTTTTCATCACTTAAATAAACATCAAATCTGTTATCGTTTTTATGTGATTCTTTGTATTTTTTCATTAACTCAGATGACTCATTGTATTTCTGATTGTTCATTAAAACAGATATGAAAGCAATTGAATCGTTTTGATTTCCTTTTCCTGTGGCTAGGAGTTGTGCATACCAGTTCTCTGATTTATTATACTGATGTAGTTTTCGGTAACCATCAGCGAGTTCACGTAAATCTTTATCGCTTTTTATTTTTACTGCTTCATATTCCTTTACTGATTTCTCATAATTGTATGCGGAGTAATCTTCATTTGCTTTCTTTTCAAGTCTTGTTTGGCAGAACGCCTGAAATGAAAATAGAATCGATATTGTAATTAGTGCTTTTTTCATTGGAAAATTCTGATTCATTTTTAGAAATATCGTGGTGATCTTATTTTTGCTTTATCACGGAAAATAAAATCATATCTGATCATGATTTCGTGTGTCCCTGAGTTGTACCTTCCTGTTTTATTTACAAATGACCAGTCGAAAGAATATCCGGTATAAAGTTGTTCACCAATAAAAAATCCAAGTAGCGCGCCAAGTGCTGAGTTAGTTCTGTACATGGCTCCAAGCGCAAATTTTTTATTATAAATAAATTGAGCTGTAAGATCTGCCTGTATTGGAGAACCGTTGGTTATCTTAATTAACGTTGTGGGTTTTAGTTGTAACTCATCATTTAGATCAAACATTGCACCTCCAATAAGGAAGAAGTGCCTTTTTTCCCAAAATAGATTTGCACTGCCTGAAATCTCGTTAGTTAGAAATTTGTTTTCGAGTAGTTTGGGTGCCGATAATCCAACATAATAATGATTACTGAAATAATATGCACCAAAACCGAAATTAGGAAGAAAACGACTTTGAAGATTGGATGCAAAGGCTACGTCTCCTTCCTGCGTTGTTTTAAGTTCAGCTAATGTTGCGCTAAAAAGATTTCCTCCGGCTTTCAATCCAAGTGACAATTTACTCTTATCATTTATTTTAAAATGATAGGCAAAATCTCCATAAATTGAGGCTGTCTGCATAGGTCCAATCTTATCATTGATAACAGATAGTCCTAGACCTAATTTATCATAAAATAAAGGAGTGTGTCCCGTGAAAGTTTGAGTAACAGGCGCACCCGGAAATCCTAACCATTGTGAACGATGAAGTGCTGTGACTGTGAGTGCCTCTCGAGTTCCTGCGTATGCAGGGTTTACGCCAAGGGTATTATACATGTAATGCGTGTACATGGCATCCTGTTGTGCATAAGTAACAGTTCCCGTAACGAAACTTAAAATTAGAATAAAAGCTATTTTTTTCATATTAAAATATTTTGTTTTCTATGAATTACCTGGTTAAATAAATGTATCCTTTTATTACATCTTTTCCATCAACACCTAAATCAATTATGTAGAAGTAGGTACCTGTTGGTAATTCTTCACCGCCAATCTTTAGTCCGTATTTATTTACACCATTCCAATCATTATTGTATGGAGCTGCATCATAAACTTTATCACCCCAACGGTTGAAGATGAGTATCTTGTTGTTTGGATATTTTTCTAATCCTTTTACAACAAAATTGTCATTTTTATTATCACCATTTGGTGAAATACCTTCGGGAACGAAGAACTCATCTTTAGGCGTTACTGTTATATTGAAAATTGCAGTGTCACAAAGCACTGGAGTTCCGTTGTCGCAGGCCTCAACACAAATTTGAACATTACCCGTGAAATCAGGAGTAGGAGTATAGGTAACGCATACCTGAGTTCCGTTAACCGTTACGGTTGCATTTCCGTTTGTGGTACCACAAATGCTTGCAGTAAATACAGTTCCACTTTCTACGTCAGTAACAGTTGAACATACTGTTATTGGTGTTCCCTGAGGAGTTGTTCCATTATTTCCGTCAAGTGTTGGCGGATCATTTACAGGTGTTACAATCACAGGAATCAGGATAGTATCGCATTGTGTAGGAGTTCCGTTGTCACAAACAATTACACAAACAGTATCTAAACCGGAAAAGTTTGTATTTGGTGTGTAATTAATACACAATTGGTTTCCGTTGATTGATGCTGTTGCAGTTCCGTTGTCAACTCCGCAAATCGTTGCTCCGAAAACTGAACCTGGGTTAGGGTCTGTTATTGTTGTACAAAGCGTGACTGTTGAATCTTCTTGTGTTATAATGGTTGTGTCAGTGACTACCGGAGGATTGTTAGTTCCAGATACTGTAACAAATATATTTAATGTGTCACATTGTGATGGGTTTCCATTGTCACAGACAATCACACAAACAGTGTCATTACCAACAAAGTTGTTGTTTGGTGTGTATGTTACGCACAATTGATTTCCGGTAACTGTAAATGTTGAATTTCCATTACCTACTCCACAAGATGAAGCACTGAAAGAAGACCCTGCATCAGGATCAGTTATTGTGGTACAAACTGTAATTGGTGTATTGATCGGCGTTGTAACGTTTGTATCCGGTACATTTGGAGGACTGGTAACATAAACTGCGATATGAACTGTGTCACACTGAGAAGGATTTCCATTGTCACAAACTATAACACAAACTGTATCGTTGCCGACAAAATTATTGTTAGGAGTGTAAGTCACGCATAGCTGACTTCCTGTAATTGTAAATGTTGCTGTTCCATTATTTACTCCGCATGGTGAAGCCGTAAATACTGAACCGGTATCAGAATCTGAAATGTTCGTACATATAGTAACAGGCGTATTGATTGGAGTTGTTACGTTTGTGTCATTTACATTTGGTGGGCTCAACACTATTACACCAATATGAACTGTGTCACACAGAGAAGGGTTACCGTTGTCGCAAACCACCACACAAATACTGTCTGGTCCCACGAAGTTCGCGTTTGGAGTGTAGGTTACACACAATTGACTACCATTTACAGATGCTGTGGCAGAACCATTAGCAACTCCACAAATACTTGAACTGAAAACTGAGCCAGGATTCGAGTCGATAATAGTTGTACAAATTGTAACAGGATTATTAGGAGTAGTAACGGTGTTCGTATCGTTTACATTTGGTGGGCTATTTATAAATATGAAAACAGTATCGATGTCACACAAAGTTGGAACCCCGTCGTCACATATTTGATACAAGAAATAATCTGTTCCTCCGAAATTACTATTTGGGGTATATACGATACTATCTCCATTTAAAACGGTAACTGTTCCGTTTGCCGGTTGAGAAACAATTGTTGTGGTAATATCATCACCATCTAAGTCAGAATCGTTCTGCTGAACATCAACAATAACCGCTGTATTTGCATTCGTGCTTGCATTATCTGTTACTGCATCCGGCGGATCATTAGCAGGAGTTACGTTTATATAAACAACAGCTGTATCACAGAAGTTTGAAGTGTCACAAATCATGTAAGTAAATGAATCTGTTCCGTTAAAGTTGGGGTTTGGAGTATATGTAACTGTTCCATTTGGATTCACCGTTGTTGTTCCATTTTGAGGGCCGGAAATAACAGTAACGGTAAGCGTATCACCCGGAATGTTTGGGTCTGCATCATTAAATAATACGTTTACTGTAACCGGATTGTCTTCAATGGTTGAGCTGTAATCATCTACTGCAATGGGTGGTAAACTATTCTCCGGTACCCAAATTACAACTATCGCAGTATCACAAAGTGAAGGGAATCCGTTGTCACAAATCACATAGGTAATGGTGTCTATGCCATTAATAAAACTAGGATTATTGTTGTATACTATCTGGCCATTTGGTAAAACTGTAGCGGTTCCATTTGTAGGTTGATTCAAGATAGTTACTGTTAAACTGTTACCGTCAGGGTCTAAATCATTATTTAAAACGGAAACAGTATCAGCAACTCCGGGATCTGTTGTTGAGTAATCGTTAAGTGCTACCGGCGGATCGTTGGCATTTACAACAGTTATGATTACGGTGTCAACATCACAAAGTTGTGGCGTTCCGTTATCGCAGATTTGATAAATAATGGTGTCGTTACCTGTGTAATTTGTATTGGGAGTGTAGATAATACTATCACCATTTAGAATCTGAACTGTTCCATTGCTTGCGCTTGCAATAATTGTTGTAGTTAATGGATCTCCGTCAACATCTGTGTCGTTGGTTTGTACATCAATTATAAGCGGAGTTTCTTCGCTGGTACTGTCAATGTCTGTGTTCGCATTAGGAGGATCATTTACTGGAGTAACATTGATTACAACTATCGCAGTGTCACATAGTGAAGGTGTGCCGTTATCACAAATTACATACGTGATTGTATCAGGTCCGTTATAATTTGTAGTTGGATTATATGATATTGAGTTACCATTAGTATTCGCCGTGCCGTGATTTGGACCAGAAAGAATTGTTGTTGTTAGTGAATTCCCTTCCGGATCTGAATCATTTGACTGAACGTTAATTGTTACAGGTCCTGAGTCTTCGTTCAATGTAGTTTGATCATTTACAGCAACCGGTGGGTCGTTAACCGGTGTAACGTTGATTACAACAATTGCAGTATCACATAGTGTTGGAGTTCCATTGTCACAAATCACATAGTTGATTGTGTCCGGACCATTATAATTATTGTTAGGTGTATAATTAATATCTGTACCGTTTGTTGTTGCAGAGCCATGATTTGGTCCGCTCAAAATAGTTGTGGTGAGTGTGTTTCCATCCGGATCTACATCATTGTTTTGAACGGTAATGGTGTTTGTTCCTGAATCTTCGTTTACTGTAACGTTATCATTAGTTGCAAGAGGCGGATCGTTAACCGGTGTAACATTTATAATTACAATTGCAGTATCACACAGTGAAGGTGTACCGTTATCACAAATTACATATGTGATCGTGTCAGGTCCGTTATAATTTGTAGTTGGATTATAGGATATTGAGTTACCATTTGTATTTGCCGTTCCGTGATTTGGTCCAGAAAGAATTGTTGTTGTAAATGTGTTTCCTTCCGGATCTGAATCATTCGATTGAACGTTTATTGTAACAGGGCCTGAGTCTTCGTTCAATGTAGTCTGATCGTTTACAGCAATAGGAGGGTCGTTAACCGGTGTAACGTTGATTACAACAATTGCAGTATCACATAGTGTTGGAGTTCCATTGTCACAAATCACATAGGTGATTGTGTCCGGACCGTTATAATTATTGTTAGGGGTGTAAGTTATATTTGTGCCATTTGTTGTTGCAGAGCCATGATTTGGTCCACTCAAAATGGTTGTGGTGAGTGTATTTCCATCAGGATCCACATCATTATTTTGAACGGTAATGGTGTTTGGTCCCGAGTCTTCGTTTAAAGTAATTGCATCGTTAGTCGCAACCGGTGGATCATTAACAGGCGTTACGTTTATGATTACAAATGCTGTGTCGCAATATGGTGGAATTCCGTTATCACAAACAACATAGGTAATCGTGTCAGGTCCGTTATAATTAGAATTTGGTGTGTAGGTGATGGTAGTTCCATTAGTAGTTGCATTTCCATGATTTGGTCCTGACAATATAGAAACGGTAAGAATGTCTCCAACATTCGGATCGGTATCGTTATTCAGTACATTGATAACATTTGGTCCTGAATCCTCAGCAACAGAAACC
>JBKCIQ010000010.1:0-15646 GCA_046302135.1 Bacteroidota bacterium
GCTATACAAAAAGGAATTTATTAACAAAAAATCTGTGATATTAGCAACAGTGCCCTCGTATCAAAATTTATTTTGCTCACACGATAATTTCCTACTCCATTTTCGACGGTATAAAAATTCAGAATTTATTAATCTTTTTGAAGGTGCAGGTTTTAAAATAACTGAAAGTGGATACTTTTTTTTCGTACTTATTATTCCTAGAATAATAAAAGTATTGGCGGAGAAAGTTTTCCCAAATAAAACTGACAATTCAATAAATGGCAGCGCACTTACTTACTGGAATCATAACAAATTAATTACCAATTTTTTTAAATTTGTTTTAATGACAGATTATAGATTATCTGCATTTTTTCTAAGATTAAAAATAAAAATTCCCGGACTATCAAATTTTGTGATATGCAAAAAGTTTGCGTAGTAATACCTTGCTTTAATGAACAAGATCGTTTGCCAATTAATGATTTTATTGAATTTTATAAAAAAAACGATATTCATTTTCTTTTTGTAAATGACGGAAGCACTGATAATACATTATCAATTTTAAATCAACTTCAGTTAGGCAGAGAAGAAAGAATTAAGGTATTGAATTTAGAAACCAACCAAGGCAAGAGTGAAGCAGTGAGACTAGGAATTTGCAAAGCAAAAAGTTTTAATCTTTTTGAAATTATTGGTTATATGGACGCAGACCTTGCAACACCGCTATACGAAGTCAATTATTTGATTCAAAAAATTAGGGGAGAAATAACATTTGTATTCGGGTCGAGAGTAAAAAGAATTGGAGCAATAATTAGCAGAAAGTGGTATAGACATGTTACCGGAAGAATATTTGCCACTATCGCAAGCACCTTATTGGGAATAGGTGTTTACGACACACAATGCGGAGCGAAATTTTTTAGTAGTGAAATAATTGATCCAATTTTTTCCGTTAAATTTTCAACAAAATGGATTTTTGATCTTGAAATATTTATTCGTTTTATTAATCTAAATAAAGAAAAAGACATAAACAATACAGCATTTGAATACCCATTAAGCTATTGGCAAGATGTATCAGGTTCAAAAATCAGAATAAAGCATTTAATTTTGGTCCCAATAGAATTATTGAAGTTAAGAAGGCAACGCAAAAAGCTTTTTTAAAATTTACCTACCCAATTTTCTTCAGAAAAAATTTCAATTTTAGTTTTAGCCATAAATTTATTCAGAACATTTTTATAATTTAGAAGATTAAAAATTTAATATGGAATACAGAAGATTAGGAAAAAGCGGACTTCAGGTTTCAGCACTATCTTTCGGTAGCTGGGTAACATTTGGAAGTCAGGTTAATGATGATGTTGCAGAAGATTGCATGAAATTGGCATATGATAATGGTGTTAACTTTTTCGATAATGCAGAGGCATATGCCAGCGGAAAATCGGAAATAGTAATGGGCGACATCATAAAAAAATTAGGATGGAACCGTTCAACTTATGTAGTATCAAGTAAAGTTTATTGGGGAGGAAAACTACCCAACCAAATTGGATTGAGTAGAAAACACATTTTTGAGGCTTGCCACAATTCCTTAAAAAGAATGCAACTTGATTATCTTGATTTATATTTCTGCCACAGACCGGATAAAAACACACCAATGGAGGAAACTGTTCGAGCAATGCATGACCTGATTGCGCAGGGAAAAGTTTTATACTGGGGAACTTCTGAATGGAGCTCACAAGAAATCACGGAAGCACACATGATTGCACGACAATTTCATCTGACACCACCGACTATGGAACAGCCCCAATATAATTTGTTTTGCAGAGACCGCGTGGAAGTTGAATACAGTAAACTTTACAAAGATATTGGACTAGGAACAACAATTTGGTCTCCCCTTGCCTCAGGATTACTGACAGGCAAGTACATCGACAATTTACCCTCAGACACAAGAGTCAACAAACAAGGAATGGAATGGCTAAAAGACATGATAATTGGAGAACAAAACAAATGGAAACATGAAAAGGTAAAAAGATTGAAAGTGCTTTGCGATCAGTTGGGAGTATCTTTAAGTAATTTTTCAATTGCTTGGGTTTTGAAGAATCCAAATGTGAGTACAGCAATTTTGGGCGCTTCAAATGTTAACCAGCTTAAAGAAACAATCAAATCAATGGATGTGCTACCTCAACTTACAGGAGAAATAATGGAAAGAGTAGATGGCATCATGGAGAACAAGCCAAAACATCCAGCTTACTAAATTTACCATACACAAACTGGCAAAGAGAGAAAATTATCTCAAAGGATTGAAAGTAGTTGAGCTAGCTAGCGTTCTGGCTTGTCCCTCAGCGGGGCTTTTTCTTGCAGAATGCGGTGCAACAGTAATAAAAATAGAAAACAAAAGAACCGGAGGAGATGTAACAAGAAGCTGGAAAAATAAAAAAGAAACCCAACTAAAAAATGATTCAGCTTATTACCATAGTGTAAATTTTTTCAAGAAAGTTATTTTTTCAGATTTTAGAATAGATCAAGATCTCAAAAAAGTCAAATCTTTAATTATTGAGGCAGATGTGGTAATCAGTAATTTCAGACCACAGCAAGAAAGAAAATATGGATTGAGATATAATGAGCTCAAAAAATTAAATCCAAAATTAATCTTTGCAAGCATCAATGGTTTTGGAGCTGATGATGACCGAGTTGCTTATGATTTAATTCTTCAGGCCGAATCAGGATTCATGAGTATGAACGGAAATGAAGCAAGTGGTCCTTTAAAAATGCCTGTTGCCTTAATTGACATAATTGCAGGCCATCAAGTTAAAGAAGCAATTTTACTTTCACTTTTTAAAAGGGAAAAAACGGGAAGGGGATCAAAAATATCTGTTTCGCTTTATGACAGTGCTGTATCAGCTCTTGTTAACCAAGCCTCAAACTACTTAAATTCAGGATTTATTCCTGAACTGCAAGGATCGTTACATCCGAATATTGCACCCTATGGAGAAATTTTTACAACCAATGACAAGCTACAAGTTGTTTTTGCAATAGGTACAAATCAGCAATTCAATAAACTATGTGAGATTCTGAAGCTCGATTCAATTTCAAAGGATATAAATTTTTCAACCAATCAAAGCCGGGTTAAAAACAGAAAAGAATTGTATAATGTTTTGGCAAAAAAAATTAGAAAATTAGAATCGAAAAACTTGCTTCAAAAATGTCATGAAAATTCCATTCCTATTGGTAAAATAAAAAAACTTAACGAAGTCATGAAGGATGATTACGCTAGGAAATTAATAGTTTCAAAAATAGAGAACGGAAGAAAAATTAAATACGTTAAATCAAACGTATTCAAAATTAAATGAGTAAAATTTTATTTTGCTAATTTTTTATGACTCTGAAGTTAATAGTTGAATTTCCTGGATCAGTTACAGAAATAAAATATACTCCTGATTCAAACTCAGATAAATCAAAACTTATTCTTTCAGAATTTGAATTGGCTTGGTAAATTAATTTTCCGTTAACATCACGAACTGCAACTGACTTGTTGATTCCAACATGATCTACAAATACAATTCCATCTGTTGGGTTAGGAAACACTTTAGAAACAGAGTTTTCCGCAATATAATTACCAAGGCATAGAGAAACAGTCATTGTATCTGAGGCCTGAGCAGAACAACCAAAAGAATCAGTAAATGAGTAATAAATAGTCTGAACTCCTAAAGCAGATGAGTCAGATGGATCAAACAAACCACTTGTTTGCACTCCGTTGCCCGAGAAAATTCCTCCTGAAGGCGTCTCACCAGACAAAGTAAATACTGCATCAGTGCTACATACATTTGAAAGAGTTAATTGTAAATCAACCTGTGGTGTTGGCAATACAGAAATTAAAACCGAATCAGATGAAGAGCATCCTACTGAATCTGTAAAATTATAAGTAACTAAACTATTTCCGCTTCCGGCAAGCGCAGGATCGAAGCTTCCGGTTGAATCAACACCATTACCCAAAAAGAATCCTCCAATTGGATTGGCATTTATAGTTAATAAGCCACCATTAAGACAAACATTACTTTGAACCGGATTGATGGATACTGCAGGCTTATTAAATACATTCAAGTTTAGTGAATCACTAACTGAACAACCATTCATATCAACTATTGTAAATTTATACATCATATTAGAGGCAGGTGAAGCATTAGGATTGAGTGTATTACCACTTAAACCCAAAGTATTTGACCAGGAAAAATTAGTATACTGATTGGGTTCTTTAAAGCTTATGCTCCATTTAATTAAAGATCCAACATCATTGATTGAAATATCCTTGACCTTTAGTTTCCATGCTCCATTAGCCATACCGGTTAATTTGGTAAAAGATTGTTGAGGAATAAAAATTCCGGTAAAGGGGGCTGATGCCGAAGATATCAAATTAGATGCAGATGGTGTAAATAATGTAGAGACGTAATTATCGCCTCCACCGCCATTATTAGCTGATAGGTTAATTGAAGAACCATCAGGGGCAATTAATGTCAATACTAAATCACCAACAAAAGTATGGATTAAGGAATCAATAGTTATGTTTACTAATTGGGAAGCAAATCCTCCTGCTCCAGAAACGTTGATAGTTGAAATTATTCCTGTGGTATCTCCATCGGGAATAGATATTGGCGCATGATTACTAAAAAATTTAGGCAATGTAACTGAACCAATTCCGTTAATAACGTAATTCGGGAGTAACTGAATACTATCTCCCTGGCAAATTAGTAAGTTGTAATTTGAAAAACTTACACTCGGGTTTTGAGAGTACACAACCTGATTAAGCGTATCATTCAAGGAATTAACATCACCACTTGGAATTGTCAAATATGATTTAAGATAGTACATGCCTGCACTCATTAAATTACAATTTCCTGTAACTGTGTAAGACTGAGTAACGCCCGGCATCAGTACACCCGTATTTAATGGAAGATTAAAAGATTGAGGGATTGGTCCTGTAAGTTGAACATGAAGATTTGAATTTTCGGAGGCAAAATCAATAGGTATTGAACCTTCATTTTTAACTGTAACAACAATATTTTGGCTTGGAGTAAAACATGTTGTAAAAAGCGGTGAGATTAATTGTTTAACCGAAAGATCATAAGTAGTAACATTGGAAATATTTATATCATCTAAATGTAAATCGCATCCTCCCGGATCTATAACATTTCCATCTGTTGCTAAAAAGCCAATAATTACCGACTGACCGTTATACGCTCCAAGAGAAATAACAAATTGAGATAATGTATTGTTAATATTTGAAAGGTTATATATGGAATCTATTTTCTGATAACTCACACCGCAATCTGTTGAAATCATAACATAAAGTTTATCATCTGATCCCATTGCGGCAGGTAAATTATTGGAACTTGCTACTGCTGTTACTGCAGCTTTGAATGTCATGACAGTGTTCACTCCAGGAATAATTTTAGGTCCTATAATCCATTCTCTTCTAATATTTGTATTAAGCGTAACTACAGCATTTACATTTCCAGTTGTTCCAAAATTATTCCAAATGGACCATTGTGAAGTTGATCCAATAGGGTTTGTACCGCTTGCCTCAGACCACCCGTTAAATACCGAGCCCAAATTTGACCCTGTAAACCCTGAGAAACTAACAACCTGCGGAAGGACCGAAGGTGCAATGTTAACCCTTGTAACATTCTTAAGAGTATCATTTGCATGATTTTGATCTGTTGACCAAGATGTATAAACAATAAAATTATAATTACCGTAAGCAGACATATTAAATGCACTAACTGGAACCGTTAGAAAAGAGAAAGGTCCAAGTGGGGCGTTACCGTTTAATACATTTGAGTTGATAATGGTACTAACGGTTTGCGTTACAGGCCCACTTATTTCAACAGTAAGTGCAACCGGATTAGAAACAAAATCTAAAAAACCACCGGTATAATTCATTATTCTGACACCAACAGACTCATTCGATGAATAACATCCGGTAGTTGCTGGATTAACAAGTGAAACAGGCTTAATATCGAATAAATATGGAGTAAACTCGTCAGCGCCCATATCACTATTTGGACTAGTCCTAGATTCACCATCAATATCAATGGTAATATAAGGAGTTAAACTGAGCGCTGCCGCGGATGAATTAAGAGCAGAGTTTACAGCATGAAGGTCATCAGGCGCAGTAAAAACCGGGTCTACGCTTATAGAATTACCATCTTGGGAATAAGCCGTTTGCCAATTTGAGAGGGCTATATAATCCAATGTACCTCCCCTTCCAATAAATCCATTGGTTGTATTGGCAATATAAAAATCATTATTGTTGGATAGTGAACCAGTGGAACCAATAATACCTGCTGTTGTAGTTCTGTAGCAATAATGCTTTCCGCTTCCGGATTGCGCACCTGTAAAGTTTGCAAAAATATTACTGCGAACTCTTATCTGTGGACCAGTTGTTGAATTGCCGGCGTATTCGAGACAAGAATTAGAAGTACCAAGAGAACTATATGAATCGATATAAACTGAGTTATGTGTAACTTCATAAACAGAGGCACTTGAGCCTCCGGCAGGGATATTAATTCCCCTTGCGAGGCTTGTAGCATTTACTCCTGCATTATTTGTCCTAACACCAGAAATAAAATTATTAAATATCTTAAGGTTATGAGTTCCGGTAACTAATAATGCTCTAATTCCACTGGAAATTGCAGTTGAACTAGTCGAATTATTTAAAATCTCATTAACCTTATTTCCACTTATTTCACAATTTCCAGACACAGATTGAAGATAAATTCCATTTGTTTCTGCTTGAGATGAAACGTTTTGAACAATATTATTTTTAACAACAATATTTTTTTGAAAAGAGCACCAAATTCCGGCAGTCGCATTAGAAAAATTTCCACCACCAATATCTTTTGCTAAAATAGCTCCAATGGTGTTTCCTGAAATAAGAGTAGAGTCGTCTTGCACTCCAGCCGAATTTGAACCTAGAATATAGATTCCCATAAACGAATTTTCAATTTTATTACCTATATAGCTGTTACTGTTGTTAGCTTGAGTCGGAGAAGAAGGCGCAGGAAATGACCATTGAAAAATTCCGCAAGTAGCATTATTAGCACGGTTCAAAATGATTTTAGAATTTTTAATTGTTATATGATTTGATCCATTTGATGCATTTTCATTGATAATATAAAAACCATATTCCATTTGCTGATTATTACTGGCTGATCCAGTAACAGTTTCAACATCTATACCATCAAATGTTACATAATCAGCACCCTTAACAGTAAAACAAGCATCTGCATTACTTAGTCCATTATTTCCAACAAATTTCGGATTAGCGCCAATTCCTGATTTTTGAAAAACAATTTGATTTAGGTTAGTTCCTTGAATTAATATCGTTTGTGGGCTTTCAGTAAATACCTGACCCGCACTTACATTAAATACAACGGAGCCCGAAATACCGTTTGCATTTAAGTAATTTATAGCATCCGTGAAACTATTAAAGTTGGAACCGGACGCAGGAAGACCAGAGGATGTTGGCAATGTGTTGTTTATAGTATATAAACCATTTAAAGGAGCAATTGGCTGACTGTATAAGTATATATCATCAATAGAAGCGGGGGAAGTTGGTAACGCAGAATTATTGTCATTTTGCCAAGAAAATATCAAACGACAAGTCGTTCCAGCGAAAGAAGCAGGCAAGAAAAGATTTACTTGCTGATAACCGGAAACGTTCCCAGGATCCATGTAAATCAGTGTTGCACCGGCAATAACATCATTACTGGACTGAGGCTGATCAACCGCAGGAAAAACATTGTTAGGTGCAGCATATACCAATAAGCGATCAAAATAACTTTCTCCGATTGATTTATATTGAAATTTAAGATTAATTGAACCATGTCCTGCGGGTATTGCAACATCTCGGTAAAAATGTGATGTTTGAAAAACTGCATTATTGTATGCATAAGAAATACCTCCATCAGATGAAATATAAGCTGAATTTAAACCTGATTTTGGTATTGCTGTCCCGGAAACATTCCAAGTATTAATTGAGGAATTTACAGCAGTCCATCCGTTACCTGGCAGACCACCGGGGAATTCAAATCCTCCCTCAGCAGTAGGATTTATTAAGAGAGACTGACTATTTCCTTTTAAAGAAAAAAGAAATAATAAAATTAAAAAGTAATTTTTTTTCATAATTAGGGCTGTCGCAGATTGATATAAAAATAGAAAAAACTAAGGAGAAACCAAAAAATGTTAGTGTTGAATGATTATCTCTTTAACTGACCTACTACCATCATCGAGCTTAATCATTTGAACAAAATAAGTTCCCTGAGGCCACTCTGAAGTATTTATACTTTGAATTATATCATTTTCATTATCAAATTTATCCTGATAGATGATTTTACCATCTGCAGAAACAACCTGCAATATACAATCTGAATGATTATGTTTATTAAATCTTACATGAATCTCATTATTAGCAGGTACAGGATATACATTTAAAATTTCATTCTCTTTTATTGCCGATCTATCTCCGATATTCACTGATATTTCGTTTTCACATCCGTTTACATCTTTAATTAATATTGAATTGATACCTTCAACAAGCCCATTAACGTTCACATCTAAAATTTCAAATCTTCCACCATTAATACTAAATTCATAAAAAGGTGTACCGCCACTAACATTCAAAATTATTTGTGACTTAATGTTTTTTAAGTCGGCAGATAAATCAACTTTAGCATTTAAAGTGTCCGGTTCGTTTACATCAAGCTCTGTTTTTGCAGAATCTCCTTTAGAATCGACAGCTATCAATTGGTAATGACCTGCTATCATTTCATTGATTTTGTTTTCATTTCCAATATTCTCCCCATTAAGAATATATTTAATTGGCTGGACACCTCCCTCAATACTCCATGAAACTTCACCATCTTTAGATCCTTTACATGAAGGTGTTTTTACTTTCAAGCCATAAAATTTAAACGAATTATTATTACTTGAATTTCCAACTTGATTAATTGGAGAAGGACAACTTATGTTAATTGAATTATTAGCTGGCGCATTTCCACAACCGGTTGAAGCCTGGCAACTGATCGATCCGGAAGTAAAACCAGACAAGTACTTTACGCTTAAGCTAGAAGTTCCCTGCCCTCCAGTTATTTGCATTAAAGCAGGATTAGAAACGGACCAAATGTAATTACTAACACCGGAAATTGGGGTTGTAGAATAGGTTACAGAGCTAGTTGATCCTACGTATTGACAAACATTTGTAACTCCACTTATGTTATTTGTTGATAAAGGTACTTTAGAAACCGTATAATAAGTGTATGGACTAGAACCGCAAGGTGTTACCGCCATACAACTTATATTACCAGAAATAAAAGTTGAATTAAAAGTTACTGTTATTGTTGCAGTGTTTTGACCTGATATTATGTTCATTCCGTTAACCTGACCCCAGAAATATGATGTTGCACCTGGCACAGCACTAACACTATATGTGGTTGTTAATCCAGTTCCTGCCAGATTACAAACAACCTGTTGACCGAAAATTTGTGTTGGAGCAGATGCTAAAATATCAATTGGCTTTGATGAAGGTGTCCCACTTCCACAAGAGTTAACAGGAGTAACCGTTATGTTACCAGGTAAAAATCCTACACCAAATAAAACATTAATTGAATTAGTTCCTTGACCACTTTGAATTGTTGCTCCTGAAGGAACTGTCCAATTATAACTTGTAACTCCACTTACGGGGTTAACTGAAAATGTTGTAACATTACCAATACCTATACAAGGACTTCCAAAAATATTTCCTGCATTTGATGGCACTACAAATACATTTATTGAGTTGGTTGTAGTTCCTGTGCCGCAGTAAGAAGCAACTGAAACAGATAAGACACCGCTCACAAAATTACTTTGGTAAGTTACCTGTATAACGTTAGTACCTTGTCCCGCTGTAATGGTTGCCCCAAAAGGAACAGACCAGTTATAAGTGCTTGCACCGGGAACAGGGGCAACAGAATAAGAAGTCACAGTTCCTTGTGTGGCATATGTACAAACATTAGTTGCTCCGGAGATCTGACCAACCGGGTAAATATTTGTAAGGGATAATCCAAGGTTTGTAGGAGGACTGAAACCACAATAGTTTCCGACCACTAAACTTAAATTGCCAGACACGAAGCTTGTAGCAAAACTCATTGTAACAGAATTTGTGCCTTGGCCGCTTATAATAGTTGCACCTGAAGGTGGTGTCCATGCGTAAGTAATTCCGGTACCACTTACAGGAGCAACTGAATACGTTGCAGTTCCACTACCTAAATATTGACACACATTTGTAGGGCCGGATATTGGTCCAGAAGGACTAATTGTCTGAGAAGAAACAGTCAAATATGTCATAGGAGATGTTCCACACTGATTACCTGCCTGAACCGCTATGTTGCCTGAAATAAAATTTGAATTGAATAGAATATTTGCTGTATTATTTAATTGACCACTAACTACAGACGCACCGTTTGGCGCAGTCCAGAAATAATAGGTTGCAGTAGGCACTTGAGTACATGTAAAGCTAACGCCATTCGGAATCTGACTACCAATACAGAATGGTGTTGTTCCTGTTATTGATGTCGGTTTATCCGGCGACTTTAATAAACTAATTGTTGTTGGGTCACTAGTTCCACATTGATTGTCAGCTGTTACCTCGAGTATTCCTCCAGTATAATAAGCACTGAATTTCAGTACCATAGTTGGGCCGCCTTGACCTGAAAGAATTGTTGTGCCATACGGAACAGTCCAATTGTAGGTAACTCCGGAATAGGCTGGTATTACATTGTAAGTATTGTTTGAAGCTGAACTACCACAAACACTTCCTGAAACATTTGGTGGCAGTGGAATTGCTGAGGCAGTTATGGTTTCAGTTACTACAACAGATCCGAATGTAACATTTACAGTGAATGTTGCCTGACTAAAACCTGCAAAATATTGAACCTGTAAATCTTTGGTGGTAGTAGGACCAACAATAGCGAAGGTAGAATTAGAAGGAGGTATTATCCATTGATAAGCGGTTGGACTACCACAAGACGTGTTAGCCGTATATTTTGCGAGTTGCGTGGACATTGGTCCAGGCGGAATATAATCACAAACTATTACAGGACCAGAAATACTACTGATAGATCCACCTGTTAAACCAACAGTGTACGTTTGATTTTCAATACAACCATTTAAATCAGTTACAGAAACAGAATAAGTTCCATCAACTAAACTAGTTTGATCTTCAGCATTTGACGAATTACTCCAATCGTAAGTATAAGGAAGAGTTCCACCTAAAACAGTAATATCTATTTCACCATCATTATTGCCACATGTAGCCGGTGTAACAGAAGCGCTAATTGTAATTGGTGAAGGAGCTGTTAAGGTGAATGAAGATGTTTGAGTGCAACCATTTGCATCCGTTACCTGTACAGTTTGAGAGCCTGCAGATAAATTTGAAATATCTTCTGTTGTTTGATTATTTGGAGTCCATATGTAGCTGTATGGTAAGGATCCTCCACTAACCGAAATATCAATTGATCCAGTGCTACCACCATGACAAAGTGGATTAGTAGGATTACCGGAAATAGACAAACCATTAGGTTGAGAAATTGAAACAGATTGTGAGATTGTACATCCGTTATTATCAGTTACGGAAACAGTATAATTACCTGCAGACAAACTACCTGAAGAGGCATTAGTAGATCCGTTTGTCCAAAGATAGGTGTATGGTGAGGTACCACCGCTAGGCGTAACTGTTGCGGAACCATTACTTTGACCATTACATGTTACGCTTTGGGTAGTTACACTTGCCGTTAATAAAGTTGGTTCAGTAACGCTGATATTAACAGTTGACGTACAGCCAACATTATCAGTTACGGTATATGAATATGTTCCAACCGTTACAGTAAATGTACCTGTACCGGAGTAAGCAGGAGTACCACCAGTTGCACTTACTGTTATATTAGATGTTCCACCGTTACACAAAATTGGTGTTGCTGTTGCAGTAGCAACAAGTGAAGGGGCAGTAGTTATAGTTACAATTGTATTATTCACACACCCCTTGGAATCAGTCACAGTTAAAGTATAAGACCCGGCAGGAACATTAATAAGATCTTCAGTAGTTGCACCATTTGACCAAGAGTAAGAGTAAGAAGGTGTTCCTCCGGAAACAGAAATATCAGCTGAACCTGTACTGCTACCACTACATTGAGCACCTGAAACACTAACAATATTAATTGATAGTGGAGCTGGTTGAGTAACGTTAAAGGTTTGGTTCTTTATACATCCTAAGTTATCTACTACACTTAATGTATATAAACCAGAAGAAACATTTGATATTGAAGATTGACTGCCTCCTCCTGTCCACGAATATGTGTAAGGAGCAACTCCACCATTAACATTAACCGCAACTCCACCATCAGAAAAACCATTACAAGATACAGGTGTTATTGTTGATGTAAATACAATAGCAGGATTTTGAGTAATAGTTGCAGTTTTAACCAAGGTACAACCATTAGCATCTGTAATGGTAACAGAGTAACTTCCTGCAGGAACATTTAAAAGATTTTGTGAAGTAGAACCTGTTGACCATAAATATGTTTTTGTTCCTGTGCCTCCGGAAACAGTCAAATAAATCATACCGGTTGAAGTTCCAAAACAATTCACATTAACTGTGTTTAATGTAGCAGAAAGTGCTGCAGGTTGGTTAACTGTAAAGGTCGCAGTACCAGTACAACCATAGGTATCTTTTATTTCAACTGAATATGTACCGCTAACCAACCCAGAAATATCCTCTGTTGTTAAAGTATTAGACCAAGAATAACTGTAAGGGGAAACTCCACCTACAGGAGTAATATCTATTGCTCCATTACTTCCACCGTTACAAGAAATTGGTGTTATTGATGCGGTAGCTGTAATTCCTGAATTCTGATTCACCACTACTCCAGCGGTATCTGAACAACCATTTGCATCAGTTACAGTATAAGTATATGCGCCTGCACTAACTGTGTACGTTCCAACATTCGTATATGACGGTATGCCTCCGATAGCAGTAACTGTTAAAGTTGTTGTTCCTCCATTACACAAAATACTTCCAGAAGAAGCAGAGGCAATCAACTGTGTTGGTTGCGTAATGGAAACAGATAAACTATAAGTACAATTGTTAGCATCCGTAATCGTTAGAGAATAATTTCCGGCAATTAGATTGGAAATATCTTCTGATGTTGCACTATTGTCCCACAAGTAGCTATATGGAATTGTTCCACCTGAGGTAGTTACATCTATCGCTCCGGTTGAATTTCCATAACATAATACATTCGTTCCTACTATACTTGCACTTAGGCCAGCAACAGGTTCTGTGATGTTTACACTAGATGTGGTTGTACATCCGTTCGCATCTGTTACGGTTACTGAGTATGTGCCTGCTGCAAGTGATGAAAGATCCTGAGTCGTTGCATTGTTATTCCATAAGTAAGTGTATGGAGAAGTTCCACCACTCACTGTAAGATCAACTGATCCCGTTGAGTTTCCAAAACATAATACGTTGATTTGTGTTGTACTTGCACTAAGGCCAGCAGCAGGTTGGGTGATCGTTACACTAGATGTGGTTGTACATCCGTTTGCATCTGTTACGGTTACACTGTATGTTCCGGCTGCAAGGGATGAAAGATCCTGAGTCGTTGCATTGTTATTCCATAAGTAAGTGTATGGAGAAGTTCCACCACTCACTGTCAGATCAACTGATCCCGTTGAGTTTCCAAAACACAATACGTTCGTTCCTGCTATACTTGCACTAAGGCCAGCAGCAGGTTGAGTGATCGTTACACTAGATGTGGTTGTACATCCGTTTGCATCTGTTACGGTTACTGAGTATGTGCCTGCTGCAAGTGATGAAAGATCCTGAGTCGTTGCAGTGTTATTCCATAAGTAAGTGTATGGAGAAGTTCCACCACTCACTGTAAGATCAACTGATCCCGTTGAGTTTCCATTGCACGCAACATTTACCTGTGTGGTGGAAGCTGAAAGTCCAGCAGCAGGTTGAGTGATCGTTACACTTGCTGTTGTTGTACATCCGTTCGCATCCGTTACCATTACTGAGTATGTGCCAGCTGCAAGCGAACTGATATCTTCTGTGGTTGCTCCATTACCCCATGCATACGTATACGGTGCGGTGCCTCCACTTGCGCTTAAGTTTGCTGCTCCGGTTGAATTTCCAAAACACAATACATTCGTTCCCACTATACTTGCGCTAAGGCCAGCAGCAGGTTGTGTGATCGTTACACTAGATGTTGTTGTACATCCGTTCGCATCCGTTACCGTTACTGAGTATGTTCCAGCTGCAAGGGATGAAAGATCCTCAGTCGTTGCATTATTATTCCATAAGTAAGTATATGGAGAAGTTCCACCACTCACTGTCAGATCAACTGATCCAGTTGAGCCACCAAAACAGGATACGTTGATTTGTGTTGTACTTGCACTAAGGCCAGCAGCAGGTTGAGTGATCGTTACACTAGATGTGGTTGTACAACCATTTGCATCTGTTACGGTTACACTGTATGTACCAGCAGCAAGGGATGAAAGATCCTGGGTCGTTGCATTGTTATTCCATAAGTAAGTGTATGAAGAAGTTCCACCACTCACTGTCAGATCAATTGATCCAGTTGAGTTTCCATTGCACGCAACATTTACCTGTGTGGTGGAAGCTGAAAGTGATGAAGGTTGACTTACTGTGTAGGTTGAAGTTACCAAGCATCCTGAACCGCAAGAAACCGTAACTGTATAAACACCTGAATTTAGTCCTGTAATATTCTGTGTTGTGGCTCCATTACTCCATGCAAAGGTGTATGGGGTACTTCCGCCGGATACACTTAAATTAATTACACCATTAGATCCACCGTTGCAACTAACATTAGTTACTGTTCCGCTAACAGATAGTGCCGGGGTTATCGTAATTGTTCCAGTAGTAGAAGTTGAGCCACAACCACCAGAGAGCGTTATTGTGTAAGTGAATGAACCTGTCTGACTTGAAGTTCCGCTTATCGTTACTGTATTGTTACTCCATGAACCTGTAATTCCGTTTGGTAGCCCTGTTACCGTTGCACCGCTTGCTCCGGTTGTAGAGTACGTAATTACGTTAATTGAATTTGTTATACATGCAGTTTGATTATCAGTTCCATTTGCGGAAGTCAATGAAATAGTGTTATTTGGATTTACTACCATCGCCCCACTCACTGCCGTTGTTGCACTTCCGCATGTACCACTTACTACCGCGTAGTAATATGTTGTACCCGCTGTGGTTGAAGGTGGAGTAAATGATGCGTTGGTCTCTCCGCTAATTGCAGTGCCGCCTGTTGTACTTGCACTTGTATTGCTATACCACTGGTATCCTAATCCTACTCCGTTTGCACTTACACTGATCGCTGAGAAGTTTGAGTTGATACATACTATTTGACTTGCGGTGCTCTGAGATATGATTGCAGTGGCTGGATTTACTACCATCGCCCCACTCACTGCCGTTGTTGCACTTCCGCATGTACCACTTACTACCGCGTAGTAATATGTTGTACCCGCTGTGGTTGCATCCGGAGTGTAGCTTGCACTTGTAGCTCCTGATATTGCAGTTCCGCCGCTAGTACTTGCACTTGTATTGCTATACCACTGATAGCTTAAA
>JBKCIQ010000011.1:0-48021 GCA_046302135.1 Bacteroidota bacterium
TGTCAGATTCTAATGGAGATGGCGTTTGGGAAGCTACATTAAGTTTACAAGCTGGCACATATGAGTTCAAATATGCTGCGGATAGCTGGGCAACCTCAGAAAATTTAACTGTTGGAGATCCTTGCACAATCACAACTGGTCAGTTTACTAACCGTACACTTGTTATCGGAAATGCGGATACAACTCTTAGTGTAGTTTGTTGGGGTTCATGTAGCACATGCGTTACAACCGGCATTACTGAAATTTTACCAAACGAAATTAGAATATACCCTAACCCAAGTTTTGGTAAATTTCATATAGAGAGCAAAATCAATTCCAATATTGAAATTTATAATATCCTAGGTGAAACAATTTTAAGAACAGACGTAAAAACCGGTGATAATCAAATTGATATTTCATCTTTTCCAAGCGGAGTATATTATCTAAACTCCAAATCTGAAAACGGATCAAAAACTTACAGAATTATAAACAAATAATTTTCAGAATTTTTTAAAAGCCATTTCTAATTGAAGAAATGGCTTTTTTTACCGCATATACAATTTTATCTAAATGGATGTAATAAAAAAGTTTTTCAGGTCAGCTTTTTCGGTTGATTCCGTAGTTTTTGGATTTGATCAAGGCGATTTAAAAGTATTATTAATTTATAGAGGAGCAGAACCCTATCAGGGAACCTGGGCACTACCCGGGGATTTAGTTCGATTAGATGAAGATTTAGATGAATCTGCACGAAGAGTCTTAAAAGATTTAACCGGATTAAGTGATGTATACATGGAACAAATACACACTTTCGGTAAAGTAGATAGGCATCCACTCGGACGTGTAATAACAGTTGCATATTTATCACTGGTAAGAATAAGTGATTACAAGATTAATCCATCTTCATGGGCCAAGGACGCTCAATGGCATTCAATCAACAATATCCCAAAACTTCCTTTCGATCACAGTGAAATTTTAAATTTTGCAAAAAATAAGTTAAAGGAAAGAGTTAGAAATCAACCGATAGGTTTCGAATTGCTTCCTCCACAATTCACGCTTACAGAACTTCAGCATCTTTATGAATCTGTACTTGAAACTAACTTGGATAAAAGAAACTTCAGAAAGAAACTAAATTCAATGGATCTTTTGGTAGATAGTGGAGTATCCCAAAATGCAGTAGCTCATCGGCCTGCAAAACTCTACCGTTTCGATAGAAAAAGATACCACTCACTGCTTAAAAAAGGTTTTTCATTCGAGATCTAAAAATTAAATGAAATTTTTACCCCCACATATTTTAATTTTTATTCAGATTATTTTTTCATCAATAATTTCTTCTCAATCTCCAATTAAAGTTGAAATTAAAAAAGATGGTGAAAACTGGCAGTTAATCCGCGACGGAAAACCATATTACATCAAAGGTGCGGGTGGTTCTGTTTATATGGATCAAATGGTTGCCAACGGAGCCAATTCATTAAGAACATGGGGAGCCGAAAGGGCAGGTGAAATTTTAGATGAAGCTCATAAGCATGGTTTAACTGTAATGTTAGGGCTTTGGGTTCAGCATGAAAGACATGGCTTTGATTACGACAACAAAAACAAAATTCAGAAACAATTAAATGATTTCAGAGAAATTGTTTTGAAATATAAAGATCATCCCGCGTTATTATTATGGGGTGTGGGAAATGAAGTTGATTTAAATTATACCAATACTAACGTTTGGGATGCCATCAACGACATTGCTAAAATGATTCATGAATTGGATCCAAATCACCCTACCTCTACCGTGACTGCAGGATTAGATTCACAAGAAGTTGTACTCATCAACAAAAAAGCTCCACATATAGACATATACGGAATAAACACGTATGCCGATATTAATTACGTGAAAGATAACATCAGGAAATTTGGCTGGAAAGGCCCATACATGATAACAGAATGGGGACCAACCGGACATTGGGAGTCTCCAACCACAGAGTGGGGGTATTCAATCGAAGCCAATAGTTCACAAAAACTAAAAATATATCAGGAACGATACGAAAAGTACATTTTTTCAGATCAGGAAAAATGCTTTGGATCTTACGCATTTTTATGGGGACAAAAACAAGAATACACTAACTCGTGGTACGGAATATTTACATCAAAAGGTGAGCCGACAGAAACAATAGACGCTTTGCATTACAGCTGGAAACGAGAATTTCCAACAAAGAAAGCGCCATCAGTTGATTCACTTTTAATTGATGGGAAAACTGTCAATCAGAATGTTTACCTGAAACCAGGTGAAACATATGAAGTGAGCATCAAATCTTTTTGCAGTACGTGTGATAAGCTAAAATATGACTGGACAGTTAGACAAGAAAGTTCAGATTTAAAAAGTGGAGGTGATGTTGAGAGTGAACCCGATGAATTAACAGGTGTAATAAAAAAAGTGAATCAAAACTCGGCGAAAATAAAGTCTCCAAATGTTGAAGGAGCTTACAGATTGTTTGTTTCAGTAAAAGGAAATGGAAAGGTTGCCTATGCAAATTTCCCTTTTTATGTTCTTCCAAAAAATTCGTCTGACTCTCAGAAGCAATTTGTGAAATTTAAAAATCAAACATTGGAATCTTTCTATGAATCAACTGAAGAAAAATAGGAAATACAAAATAATTTTTCTTCAAAAGCAATATTGCTTTTTTTTGATGATATTATTTGCTTTAAACTCAACCTTTTCACAAGACAGTCTTGCATTAAAAAAATATTCTGATCGACCTATAACTGAACTCAACAATAAGTTGTTTGGAGTTTTTCCTAAAAAACTAGAGGAAACAATGAAAAATTTAAGTATCGGAGGATACTATAGATTCGTTGGAAATTATTTGCATATGGATAAAGCTTATTACAATTCTCCTTCAGATACCGTAAGCTTTGCCAAAACACCGAATAAAGTTTTTTTAGGTGACGATAGTCAATTACCAGAACTTATGTTGAATATTTCAGGTAAACCTTCAGCAACAACAAGTTTTGGTACAGATCTTTTTATTTGGAATCGTTTGGCTGGATTTGATTCTACCAATTACATCAAAGGATTAAATCTCGGAGTTAACCTTTACGGTTCCTTCGCAACAAAACTTGGGAATTTCAACATCATGACAGGAGGAATTCATTGGTATTCTTTATCGCCTTTCACATTTTATACAAACATAGGATATAATCGTTTCAGTATTTTTGAAAGAAATCCTTGGGATCCGGTAACTAAAAATCCTGATGACAGGTATTCTGGATATTTCAGAAGCGGGGCCATACAACAAGACTTTCGCTGGGGAAAACAAGCTTTTCAGGGAATAATAGTCGAAGCAAATGCTTTACCTGAAAATTTTTCTGCAGTATTTATGTTCGGAAAAAGTGTCATCAATGGTGGGACTACTTTTACACCCAACAGTTCTGTCGGCGGGAAAATCAAAAAAACTTTTGGTAAAAATTTTATAAGCTACAACACATTCAGCAGTAAAACTTATACCGACAGCCTGAATCGTGAAACACTTGGTTTTGACATTCATACATTAGAATACGAATGGACATGGAAAGAAATATTTTTCTCCGGAGAAGTGGGTACAGGAAGATATTTCAGTCCTTACTACAAAGAATTAAATGACAACAAACTTAAGGTTGGAGAATATGGTGAAGCAATAAATTTAAAAGTGCTTTTCCCAAAGAAGCTAACCAAAATACCAATTGAGTTGAATTATTTTAGGATTAGCCCAAGAGTGATAAATAACAATTCATCATTTTGGAATTCTTCAGTAATTGAAAATCAATCTGCTTCTGCTGCCTTGTCAGGAAACGCCGTTCTTGCACCATTTGCAAGCTCGATGGTACAAATTGGACAAATGACCAATAACAGACAAGGATTTAATATCAATGCAGAATACAACACCAAACATTTAAGAGTAAGCTTTGGAAACAGCATCGCTCAGGAAATAGAAAACATCAGCTCACAGATTACTTATGCGCATCCTGCAAGTAATCTTGCATTGTCGAGATTTTGGAGATGGAGTTTATTTCCGACAACGGGTATTGGACCATACGGACAACTTACTAAAGTTTACCGAGGCGTTTACGAAACGGTTAATGTACAAGACAGCCTATTGAATAAAAAGAATTTTAACTCTATTGAAATTTATGCTAAATCAAACTTTAAGGTATTTAATAAAGAAACTTTTTTAAACTATTTTGGAGCATACAGTTCCATTCAACGAAATATTTCTCCTATTACCGTGTTTACTGAGCAAGCGTATGTTAGAACCTATTATCACCAATTGGAATGTTACATTAAACTCACACCCAAATTTATTTTAACCAATTATTTAGGATGGGAAAGAATTATTGCAAACTACAACACTAACGTAAATGTTGTAAGTAGAAGACCAAGAAATCAAGAAGGGTTAAGTTGGGCTACAGGTTTTGATTTATCAATAGGAAAAAATGCAGGGCTTTATGTAAGACAAAGATGGATGAAATATGAGGATAAAAGTTTCTCAATGGACAGGTATCAAGGTTACGAAACAAGTGTGGAATTAAAAATCGCATTCTAATGATAAAACTTTCAAATGACAGAAAAATAAATGCTTTGATTATCTCATTGATATTAATTTTTCTCTCACCGGTTTTTCTTAAGTCTCAGGAAAAGAAAAAAATACAATTTACAGGAGCGGCCCGTTCTGAAATCAGCAATACAGAAATTTCTGTAAAAGACGAAGTGGAGGATACTGTGACAGCAAGAAAAAAACTTGGAGGCTATGCCTTAATAGATTTGGGTGTGAATATTTTCCCTAACAAAAACACTGAAATTATGGGAATGTTCAGGATAAACAACAAACTTGGAGGATTTTATGGGGGGGGAGTAAATATTGATGTTAGGCAATTATGGGTAAAAGGTGTAATTGCTAACGTAGTTCGTTATCAGTTAGGTGATATCAATTACAAATTGACACCATATACTTTTTATAATCACGACGAGGATATTCAACTCAATCTGCCTAGTGTATTTAATTTACAAAGAGACATTTTAAATTATGAAACTTTTTACATCAAAAATACCTGGAGACAGCAGGGCGCCACTGCAGATTTTGGATTAGAATTTTCTAAATTTATTAAGGAAATTAAATTCAATAATTTTATTAATAGAATTAATATTTCTGATTTTAATGCTACCTCTGACAGATTTTTTGGTGGTGGAAACATAGGTATCCAACAAAGTAACAATCTATATTTAGGATTAAATTTTGTTAGCTTGTTCGATTTGATTGGCACATCAGCACAAAAAAGTGAATTTAGAAATAATGTAAGTAGCATAAATGCAGAGTACAAAATTTCAAAAGAAAAATGGGAAGCATCAGCAAGCATGGAAACAGGCTCTTCATATTATAGCAACATTGCAGATTCACTTTTTCCAAAAATCAATGGCGACTTCTTGAATTCAGCGTTGAGCTTTTCACATAAGCCAAGCGGCATAAAATTTCAATTGGGTGTGCTTTACACCTCGCCTGATTTCAGAAGTATGGGGGCACAATCAAAACGCATCAACTACAACTCTACACTTTCCTCATACGACAGATACACCAATCAACAAATTTTACGCTCTGTGTCATTGTACGATATGGTATCTGATGCCAAAATTTATAATCGTTCCATAAATAACTCATTGATGAATTTCAATCCGGCATATAACAATGTTTTACCTTTTGGCGTAGCAACTTTTAACCGTCAAGGATTATACTTGAAAACTACCATTGCACCAAAAAATGAATATTTTAAGATTTCTGCAGACATTTACTCTTTAACAGAAGTAAAAGGACAAGGAACGAAACTCTTGAAATCATTTTTATACACCAACGCTAATACAGAAATAAACCTTAATAAAATCTTCAAATTAAAAAGAAATTTAAAAATCTCATCTGGTGTCACCATACAAAACACAACTCGAAACAGTGAAATTGAATTCGAAAAAGTCAATTTAAATTCAACAATGGTTTCAGCCGGTATAGAGTATGAATTTTACGAGAATTTTGATTTAATAGGTGGTTACTTTTCAAACAATGCAAACGGGAACGAACAGATGGCAAGCCGAAACATTTACACTGAAGTCACAGATTTTAATGAATACAAAATTAATCTAAGCGAAACTATGGTAGGAGGTGGCTTGCGCTATAGATTCTCTGAAAAAATATTTTTATCTGCTTTATACCAGCAATTTGACTACCGTGATAAAATACAACCTAATTTATCTTACGGAATCAATCAGTTTTTAATTGTCTTTAACATGAAATATTAATTTATGAAAAAAAATATTTTATTCTCATTCAGTATTTTTTTACTACTGTTTTTCGGGTGTAAAAAAACAAGTGATCAATTTGAAGGTCCCGATTTGAATGATCTTTATGGTAGCTTTCAGGTCATGGAAACATTTAAATGTAGTGCAGACAGTGTAAATTTCTCAATAGGTCAACAGGCTTACTTCACTGCACAAACCAGTAAAATGGTAGATTGGGAAATTCACATTAAAGGTCTTTCCAGCGGTGCCGAAAAAATTATAACCGGAAAATCCAAATCTATAGACATCAGTAATTCCTTATGGAACGGAAGTACCACAACCTTACCTATGTTCAGAGCGGAGTGGTGCGCAATTAAATTGATTTTCCCTACTGAGCAAGACACGCTGTATGATTCCGTTAAAGTGATTGCTCCAAAAATTAATAGTGGATACCTAATAACTGATTTTGAATCCGGTCCCAATAGTGGTTGGACTTCCTTTATTCAATCTGGAGCAAACATGAGTTTTCAAATCAGTGGCACAACGCCTGTACCCCAGGGTACTAAATATTACAATATGGCAGGAACTGTAAACTGGGATTGGCTAATTGGTCTCATAGAGTTTCCATCCACTGCAAACGGAAATGCTCATTTTCCATTAGGGACAAATCCGAATAACGAATATTTCAATGTAATGGTTTGGGGCGAGCCAGGAATAACCAATGCATTGGTATTGTTTCAATTCAGAGAAGATGAAAACAATAACGGCACATTTGAAAGCGCTTCAGAAGATGAATACGATTACGAATTACCTGTAAACTGGACAGGATGGAAGCTTATATCTGTAAAATACTCAGACCTCGTAACACTTGTAAACGGAGCGCCGGCAATGCCTAAAGGAAATAAAATTCATAATCCTGATAAATTAATGAAGGTTTCCGTTTTACATCTTGCAAACCCATCAACCGGATTCTCAAAAACAAAGATGGATTATTTAATTTTTACACAAAACGGACCATTACAACCTTGATGAAATATTTTGCTTTCATATTTTGTTTCTTATCTATCAATTCAGTTGATTCTTTTTTACTTTCTCAAAACATAAAGGAGGAAATACAATTGAATCAGGTAGATATTGAAAGCAAAAGAAAAACAGGCTTTAAAAACTCATCGCTATATGACGAGCAGGAAGAAGCTGAAGCGAAAAATATTGATGGATTTTATGCTGTAGATTTATATCATGAAACCATCAGCAGTGAAATCTGGTTTACTGAAAATAAAAAATGCGTTTCTGTTACCAATGAAAACAGCTCACCATATAAGGGCAACAATTGTTTGCACATAAAATGGGATAAGATATCGGGTGGATGCAATTGGATAGGAATGGGAATTGGTTGGAACGGATGGCAAGGAAAAGACATGGGCACCATTATGAATAAGACTGCAATCGAATTTTACGCCCGCACAAAAGGTGATACATTAAAAGGACTTCCTTTGGCTCTGGCTCTGGAAGATTATACAGGAGTTCAATCTTATATCGGTTTCTCCCCGGCTTATATCATCGGAAAAAAAATTACAGGCAACTGGACAAAAATTATTATTCCTTTAAGTGCGTTTCCTTACAAACAGAACGATCTAGACATCTCTAATATCAAACAATTTATCATTCAGTTTGAAGCAGATGGAGAACTTTTTATAGATGAAATTACACTGGTGCCGTTTGAAGGAATTTTAAAACCATCTGTTCAGATCACCAAAAAACAAAACGAAATTATTATTGACGGAACAGTTAACTCAAATGAATGGAAAGGTGATACCATCAATCTAGAGAACAACGCAAATTTCTTCATGAATTTTGATGATCAGTTTTTGTATTTAGGCGGAATTGTTAAAGATGAATCTCCGTTAATCAACACAAAAGACAACAATGAAATCTGGAATGGAGATGCAATTGAACTGGCATTTGGTTCTAATCCTGATGCAGACATGAATCGCAACAGATATTTATTTAGTGATTATCAATTGGGAATTAAACTTGGAACAGAACCCTACGTTTGGAGTTGGAAGAAGAAAAATAAAGTGGAAGGAGCAGAAATCAAAACACAAATTATGAATAATGGGTATTCGATAGAAGCAAAAATTCCTTTAAGCACTTTTGGTACTTTTAATTTTATTGAAGGTAAAAATTACGGATTTGAAATTGCTTTGGATAACGGAAATGCGAGTGGAAAACGAATTACACAAACAAGATGGGCAAGCAGTCATGCAGAAGGTTTCCATCTTAATCCATCTTTGTGGGGAATTGTAAAAGTGAAAGGAATTTCTAAATGATGGGAAGAATTTATTTCATATTATCACTTGTAATTTTATTTACTCTGGAGTCTTCAGCTCAGGACAAAAAAATTAATGCAACCAATATTTCATCTAAAGTAAATGCCCTTATCTCTAAAATGAGTATTGAGGAGAAGGTTGGTCAGATGACACAATTGAACTTAGATGTAATTTCTAAAGGAGAAGTTTATAACCTAAAAGAACCTCATGAGTTGGATGAAGCCAAGTTGCGCAAAGCAATTGTTGAATACAAAGTTGGATCAATATTGAATTGTGGCGGTCACACTTACACTAAAGAACATTGGTATGAAATCATTCATCGCATTCAGGAACTTGCAACCAAAGAAACCAAATTAAAAATTCCAATATTGTATGGCATTGATGCAATACATGGAGTAAATTATACAGTTGGTGCCACCTTATTTCCTCAGCCACTTGCACAAGCCGCTACCTGGAATCCTCAATTGGCAGAACAAGCCGCCGCAATAACTGCATACGAAGTGCGTACTTCCGGTATTCCCTGGAATTTTTCTCCGGTACTCGATATTGGAAGACAACCACTTTGGTCTCGCTTTTTTGAAACATATGGAGAAGATGTTTATCTCGCCAGTCAGTTTACTTCATCTGTGATTAAAGGTTATCAGGGAAATGATATTTCGGATAAAAATAAAGTGGCGGCATGCATGAAACATTTTTTGGGTTATAGTTATCCTATAAGTGGAAAAGACAGAACACCCGCATGGATTCCTGAACGCGAATTACGGGAATATTTTCTTCCAACTTTTAAAACAGCAATTGAAAACGGAGCAAAAACTGTAATGATTAATTCAGGTGAGATAAACGGAGTTCCCGTTCATGCCAGTAAGGAAATTCTCACCAAGTTACTTCGTGAAGAATTAAAGTTTACCGGTGTTGCAGTTACGGATTGGGAAGATATTATCAAATTATATAAAATTCATCGCGTTGCTTCAAGTCTTAAAGAAGCCGTAAAAATCGCAATAAATGCAGGAATTGATTTGAGCATGGTTCCTAACGATTATGAATTTTCAGATTTATTGATTCAATTGATAAAAGAAAAACAAGTTCCAATGAGTCGAATTGATGAAGCAGTGAAAAGAATTCTTACCTTAAAATTTGAGTTAGGATTATTTGAAAGGCCTGAAACGAACTACAAAGATTATCCGGAATTTGGATCTGATAAATCAAAGGAAGTAAGTTATAATAGTGCAGTTGAATCGATTACTCTTTTGAAAAACGAAAAAAATATTCTTCCACTTACAAAAGAAAAAAAAGTTTTGGTTTGTGGTCCTTCTGCAAATTCGTTGAACATTTTAAATGGAGCATGGACACACACCTGGCAGGGAGTTGATACAAACTTCAACACTAAAGGAAAATTAACCATTTTACAGGCGGTTAAAAATATTTCCGGAAACGATAAAGTCACTTATGTTTTAGGATCAACTTTGGAAGAAGAAAAATCAATTCCATCGGCTGTTGAGGCGGCAAAAAATTGTGATGTAGTAATTGCTTGTCTCGGAGAAATCCCAAGCACTGAAAAACCGGGAGACATTGAAGATCTCTCACTTTCAAACGCGCAAATTCAAATGATAAAAGAGTTAGTTAAAACCGGTAAACCTGTAGTGATTGTACTCGTTGAAAATCGTCCAAGAATCATTCGTGAAATTGCAGATAAAGTACAAGGAATTGTAATGGCTTACTTACCTGGTGATGAAGGTGGAAGAGCAATTGCCTCTGTTTTATACGGAGATGAAAATCCTTCAGGAAAATTACCTTTTACTTATCCGAGACACACAGGGAGTCTGATTACCTATGATCACAAGTACTCAGAAAAGTTGGATAAAAATTTTGGAGAGAACGGGTACAACCCTCAGTTTCCATTTGGCTTTGGATTGAGTTATACTTCTTTTGAGTATTCCGATTTAACATTCAGCAAAGACTCCTTAAGTGCAAATGAGAAATTAAATGTGAGTGTAAAAATAAAAAACACCGGAAGCAGAAAAGGTAAAGAAGTAGTTCAAATGTATGTCAGTGATTTGTATGCGAGTATTACTCCATCAGTTAAAAAATTAAAGGGTTTTCAAAAGATAGAATTGAACGCCGGTGAAGCGAAAGAATTATCATTCGTGCTATCAAAGAAAGATTATGAATTCATTGGAGCAAATAATAAAAGCACCTTTGAACCCGGAGACTTTGAAATATCAATCGGTAACCTAAAAAAGAAATTTAAAATTTTAAAATGAAAAAGAAATTTTTAAAAAGAAAATCTAATTTTCTGAATGTAGTAGCGATTGCAATGATTTTCTCTATTGCTTTTATTTTTCAATCCTGTGAACAATCAGATCCGCCACCCTATACACCTGTAACACCCACAGGCGATTTACAATTCAGTGGAATAAGCTGGAGGGTGAAAACAAGTGGGGTTAATAAACAAGGACCAGGCCCGAATTATTTTTCTGATTCAGAAAAAAATTTTTTTGTAGACAACCAAGGTTATCTGCAACTTAAAATTACGCAAGACGGAAATAGATGGAGTTGCGCAGAAGTCATATCAATTCCTTCCTATGGTTACGGGACGTATGTATTTTCAGTACAAAGCAATGTTGCTGACATTGATAAAAATGTTGTAGTTGGATTTTTTACTTGGGATTCTGCTGCATTCTTTACACAGGCCAATAGCGAAGTTGATGTTGAGTTTGCAAAGTGGGGTGCCTCTAATGACAGTTTAACCCTAACTTATTCTGTTCAACCCGTTTGGTTTTCGAATCCAGTTCCATACTACGAGCGCTCCAATCGGCCGGTAATTCCTGTTTCTAAATTAAAAAGCCCAAGCGTACACGCTTTTAAATGGACAGACACACTTATCACCTGGAAAAGTTATGAGGGCACAACCTATCCCGGAACTAATTTAATTTCAAGCTGGTTTTTTGATGATACGAATATTCCCAGGGTAAAAATTGAAGGCGGTAATCAATCGCAACCAATCGTAATTCCTGCACCAGGTGGAGATGTGCATGCAAGAATTAATTTGTGGTTACTAAATGGACTAGGCCCATCCAACAATCAAGAGGTCGAACTAATAATAAAAGAATTTAAGTTCATTCCTTTACAATAATTTGCTGTTGTATAACGTCAGTCGTTAGTACCCTGTATTCTGAATCAGATTTGGATTTAATACCAAATCATTAGTAGGAATCGGATAAAGGTTCAGGTGTGCTGAAGTTGCCACTCCATTTACATCACCACCTTTAAAAGGCCATAGATAACTTCCACCTGTAAATTTCCCGAAACGGATCAAATCTGTTCGTCTGGTACACTCCCACTGTAATTCTTTTCCTCTTTCACTCAAAATATCATCTAGGGTAATTGAAGTAAAATCGAAAGAGGAGTTTCCGTAGGCACGTTGGCGTAATTGATTAACGTATGTGAGTCCCTGTGAAACTGAACCACCACCACGAAGTGCAGCTTCAGCATACATAAGGTATGCATCCGCCAAACGGAACATCGGGTAATCAATATCTACAAAACCACCTGAAACATTTGAGCCAGGCTGTCCTGTGGACTTGATGTTTTTATACTTAGGTAAGCCGTAACCTTGAGTAAAAGTTCCAAGCTGAGTTATATTAAGTGATTGACCGTTTTTATAGAATAAGTAGCGTGCATCTAATGAACTGTCTGTAAATGTTTCCACAAATGGTCTCGTTGTTCTTAATCCCTGCCATCCTCCGCTTATTCCATAACTAGAAGGAGTCATGCTCCCGCCAACTGCTGCATGAACAAGGAAAGTGGTTCCACCATAGGTTTTAGTAAATAATCCATCAAAACAAACAGGAAAAATAATTTCTGAAGAAGTGTTATTATCTGCTAAAAACAAATCCTGATAATTGTCGTCTAAAGTATATGCTCCAGAGTTAATGACTTTACTTGAATACAAAGCACAGTCAGACCATCTTGCATTGCCTGTATAAACCTCAGCATTCAAATATAGTTTTGCCAATAGGAAATTTACAGCTCCCTGATCTGCTCTTCCAAATGGAGCAGTACCAGCGTTTCCAAGTTTGCTTTCTAAATCTTTTAATTCGGATTCAACGTAATTAAACAACTCTGCCCTTGTTATTCTTTCAGGCAGATAGGCTCCTACCTTGTCTTCTTCGGTAACAAAAGGCACATTCCCGAATAAATCAATTGCATGATAATAACTTAATGCTCGTAAAAATCTCGCTTCATTTCTGTATGTACGAATGGTTTGTTTATCAGACTCACTAAATCCTCTTTCATCCATTTTCAAATCAGAAGCCTCTCTAATAAACTCATTACAAATGGTTATCTGATAGAAAATTCTTGCATACATTGCCTTCACAAATGAATTGTCAGGAGACCATTGCATTTTATTCATCTCAGGGATTCCTGGATCGTTCCAACCGCAAACAGCTTCATCGGTTGGCAATTCTTGTAAGTTGAAGAGTACGCGAACGTAAGCAGAGAAGCCTTCATCTATTCCCTGAATATCAGCATTACCTGCAGGTCCATCTATTCCTGTAACCGCAAGTCCTGCGTAAATTTTTGCAAGAACATTAATATAGTTAGCAGGATCCTTATAAACCGCTTCGGAGTTTAGACCATATTTAGGAGCCTGATCTAAATCCTTATGACAGGATGCAGAAAATAATATGATTACTGCGATTATAATTGGTTTTGAAAATCTGTTTTTCATATTTCAATTTTTAAAAGTTGAATGAAAGATTTAGAGAGTAAACGCGTGGACGAGGATATATGTTATTATCAATTCCCCCAACTACTTCAGGATCTAAACCTGAATATTTTGTAATGACAAATACGTTGTTAACCGTAAAAGCCGCTTTCAGTGCCACCATATTTTTCAAGTATTTTAATTTCCCGAAATCGTAACCAAATGAAAAATAATCCATGCGCAAAAAGTTGGCAAGCTCAATGTAGTGATCGCTTAAAAGTTGTTTTTCAGTTGTTTTCTGAAACTCCTCATTTAAGTACAAAGCACTAAGGTTATTTAGGAAAGACATAGTTCCTCCCACAGCCTGATAAGTACCCGAATTAGAGTGTACGTTGTTGTAAATGTATCCTCCAATTTCACTTCTCATTGATGTGCCGGCAAACCATTTTTTGTAAGTGAAGTTGAAATTCAAGCCAAGAAACCAGTCAGCAGCAGCTTTTTTGAAACGATAACGATCACTTGAATTGATTATTCCATCGCCATTTAAATCAGCATAAGCATCAATTTCCTTATAAGCTAAACCGGTTGAAGGATTTATCGCACCGACCTCTATTGGTTTACCGTTGCCATCGTATTTTTGCTGATAAACATAGTAGGAGAAAGTCGGATATCCCAAAGAATGAATCTGAACATTATTTCCTATCCCCCCTGCAATTCCTCCAACCAATACACCCGGAGAGTTATCATTTTCAACCTGACTGAGTTTCAATACCTCATTGATGTTTCTTGTTGCGTTGAAACCTATATCAAGTTTCATGTCTTTTTTTGCAATTACACCAGCATTAATACTGAATTCAATACCGGTGTTTAACATACTACCGACATTCGTTAGTAGTTGATTAGCAAAATTTGTACCTGCAGGAATTGGAACAGTTGCAATAAGATCCTTTGTAGTTTTACGATACCAATCAATAGAACCATTGATTCTGTCTTTTAAAAAGCCGAAATCAATTCCGAAGTTGTAACTGTTGGTTTGTTCCCATCTGATATTAGCATCATAGGCGTCAGGTCTGTAAAGTGTGTAAAACATATTACCAAACTGATACATTGCATCGCCGGTTCCAATCTGGTAATTAGGAATGTATGGATAATCAGAAAAAATATCCTGCTGACCGTTTACTCCATAACCGCCTCTTAATTTTAAGTGAGTAACTACCTTGTTTTCTTTCAGAAAATTTTCTTCAGAAACAATCCACGCACCCGACAATGCAGGGAACCATCCCCAGCGATTTTCTTTGCTAAATCTTGAAGATCCATCGGTTCTGATTGATGCGGTTAGCACATACCTGTCTTTGTAGGAAACGATACCTCTCGAGTAGTAAGACACCAAAACGTTCCTGGTATAAAATGGAAACGGTGCAGCATCCAACCAAGAAGAATCCTTATCATAGTTGAATGTATTAAAAGTTGGAGCTTCTGACTCCCATGACTGGTAAGAATACCCTAAAGTAAAATCATATCTTAAAGGTTTCTTCTTTTCAGCATTGGAATAATTGAGGTAGCTGTCAAAAAGCTTATTGAGTTTTGTACTTTCATACTGGGCGTATCTACCTCCTGTAAAATAACCTGCAGCTGAGTTGGCATTTTGATAAACTTCACCTTGTCCCTTTGAATAATCGGTACCGACGTTTACCACAGCTTTTACCTCAGGAAAGAATGGTAGCTTATATGTTACCTGAGCGTTTCCGATATAACGTGCAACGTTACTAAGATCTCTTTGCTGCATAAGCAATCCAAGCGGATTTTTAGGCGCCAAAGTATTGGGCTTTCCGTTTGTCTGAAGCCATTCAAAATACCCTCCATAATTGGAGTTACCTGAGTAAACCGGTTGTGTAGGATCAAAAGTATTTGCAGAACCTATTGCGTTTCTGTTTGCGAAAAAAGAATTGGTGGTAGTGAATTTATTATTGATTTCCAGTTTCAATGTATTCTTAAAGAAAGACGGATTTAAATTCAATCCAACTGTATACCTGTTGAACTGATCCGTTTTTAATAAGCCCTGCTCAAACCTATTGGAGAAGGAAAAACGGTAAGGCAATTTTTTTATCCCTCCGCTTACAGACAAATTATTTTCGTTAATGTATGCGCTTCTGTATATTTCTCTTTGCCAGTCAGTATTTGCAGTACCGAGTCTTGATTTCTGATTTGTAGTCCCCTTGTTGTTTACAACAGTTCTGAATTCATCAGCCGTCATTACATCGGCAAATTTTGCTATAGTTGAAACAGAATTTTTTGCATCGAGTGCAATACTAAGTTTACTGGTTGCACCATCTCCTTTTTTGGTGGTGATTAAGATAACACCATTTGCCGCACGTGAACCGTAGATTGCAGTTGCAGATGCATCTTTTAGAATCACGAAAGTTTCAATATCATTAGGATTGATCATTGCGAGCGGGTTTGCAACACCTGCAATACCTCCGTTATCCAAAGGCACACCGTCTACAACAATTAGTGGATCGTTACTGGCATTAATTGATGTTCCTCCACGAAGACGAATTGTACTTCCGGATCCGGGTGCGCCATCATTAGAGGTTATTTTTACACCGGCAACTTTACCCTGAATCAACTGCTCAGGAGTGGATGCAACAGTTTTATTGAAATCTTTCTCTCCAACCTTTGTAGCGGCGCCCGTTAAATCCTTTGTCCTTGCAGAACCATAACCAATAACAACAAGATCATCCAACATTAAGGCATCAGAGTTAATGGTAATGTCCTTTTGATTATCTCCAACAGCCAACGTGATCTCCTCCTTAAATGGCGCGTAACTGATACATGAGACAGTTATATTGATCTTAGTGCCTGCGGCGCTTTGAGGAAGACCTTTAATAAGATAATTACCCTCAAAATCAGTTACAGACGCCATATTATACGTCTCAACTACTACCCGAGCGTAAGGAACGGGCTCACCTTTTTCATCCTTTACTGTTCCTTTTACATTTATTTCCTGTGAAAAAATAAAACCAAAAGAAAAAGTGAAGAGAAAGAATACAAATTTTGTAATTCTTGTTACCATGAGATAAAATTTAAGACAAATTAAGTTAAAGTATTAGTAAAATCAAAGTGTAAAAAGGTAATTTATTACCTAATTCAATCAAGAATAATTTGATTTTTTCCTTTGATTAAGTTAACCACGGGCAAATGAAGGCAATTTCCCTCTTTTTTAAAAGAAAAAGGAATCTCTTTTCCATTCAGAATAACTTTATTTGGAGCCCTATCCAACTCATGAACTTTAATTGCAGTTTGTCTTATTTTACATTTCTCATTCAAAATAATTTGAAAAGTAAGATGATTGTCTGTGTTTGAATAGGAAAAATCTAATTTTTCGGAATCGTAATCTTCACCGAAGTAAATTGTTTTCAACTGCTGCTTTACTTCGGGAGCGAAAAATACATTCAACTCCATAGAGTCGCGAGAGAAAGCACCGATTCTTTTTATTGATTTTGATAAAGGAATTATTGCTCCACCTTTAACAAAAAAAGGAATCTTATCTTTATCACAATCAAAAACAACTTTACTTCCTCCAAAATACGTTTTGCCGTTGTACCAGTCAAACCATCGGTTTTCTTTCGGGAAACGAACCAAAATGTTTTTTTGAGACTTACTCAAAACGGGAGCAACAAGAATATCATCACCCCAGCAATATAAATTAGAAATCGAATAATTCGCTGTATCATCTTCAGCCATAAAATAAGGTCTCATTAACGGCCAACCGTATAAATGATTTTCAACGGCGAGTGAGTAGTTGTAAGGAAAAAGCTGATACCTAAGCTCAATAGCCTTTTTTACATAGGACTTTGTTTGGGCATCTTTGTAAATAGCTTCTGATGCTACTTCCTCTTGTGCGTGAGGTCTGAATATTGGTTGAAAAACTCCGTACTGCAACCATCTTGTATATAGCTCAGGGTCGTCATTGGCACCTGCAAATCCACCAAGGTCAGAATGCATATAAGCTACACCCTGCATTCCCATTTGCAAAGCAATTTCAGGCTGTGGTTTTAACCCTCCCCATGTTCTGTTCACATCTCCGCTCCAAGGGATGATTCCAAACCTTTGGGTTCCTGAATATCCGCTTCGCATTAGAATAAAGGGACGCTTGCTTGGAAATTCCTTTTTATATCCTTCATGAATCAGTCTAGCCCAATCATGTCCGTATCTGTTGTGTAATTCATCAGCCTTCCCCGTTGCATGTAACAATTTTTGAGGATGAACTTCCGGCTCACCTAAATCTCCCCAAAAGCCATCTACTCCCATTTTGATCAGTTCTCTGTAACGATCCCAAAACCATTCTCTACCGTTTGCCTTATATATATCAATCAGACCTGTGTTACCGAAATAAAATTCATAGGTGAATGGTTTTCCGGTTGAATCTACAGCGAGAATATTTTTATCGCAAGCATCTTTCCACCTTTTTGAGGTTGTCAATACAAAAGGTTCAGTGATTAATACTAATTTGATGTTCTTATCATGTAAGTCGTGAATCATTTTATTAGGATCAGGAAATGAATCTTTAAAGAATTCAAAATTTCCTAATGTCCCTTTTATTTCCTTACCAAACCAGTACAAATCGAGAATTATTGCATCAAGTGGAATACTATCTTTATCAAAACCATTTACAACATTCATTGTTTGTTTTTGTGAATGATAACCAAATCGACTGGCAAAATTTCCAAAAGCCCAGGCAGGCGGCAATGGCTGATTGCCTGTTACTTTATTGGTAAATGCTTTAAGTATATTTTTCCAACTATCGCCTGCAACAACCTGATAGGTCATTTGCCCGCCAATAGATTCAAATGAAATTTTATTTTGTTTTTTACTATCTAGATCAAGATAACCGCTTTGGGCATTGTCAAAATGAAGTAAATATTTTTTTGATGAAAGAACTATCGGCATCGTGTAATTCATCATCTCTGAACGCTCCTCGTATCCATAATGTGCTTTATTGTAGAGTTGAAGTCGATTACCCCTTCTGTTCATTCCGAGTGCGCGAGCCCCTCCCCCCATCAATTTTTCATTTTCTGAGATCTGTAAAGTAAGGACTTCATCCGCGTATTGACCGGAGACATGTCTATAACCCTCAACATCGGAAAATAGTAATTGATCCTTCAAAAAGTAATCTATCCTAAAAGGCTGAAATGAAATTTTTGCTGTAATACCTGTATCACTTAATGCCTTAATATTTATCCCATTTTCTCTTTTTACTATGTTAAGTTTTAACGGCTGTATTTTTTCATGTGCGTGAGAAACGGGGTTGTACAATGTACCGCTTGGCAAATAGGTGGCCTCTATAATTTCATCCGAATAAAAAACAAGACGAATTTCATCTTTATCTGTCCTAATAAGCAATACATTGTTTTTAATCTGATGTGAAAGATATTTACGGCCTTGTGCATTGTAAAATGACACACATGAAAAAAGTATAATTAAATAATATAGTACTCGGAATCTCATTTTAATTCTAGAATCATTGGTGTTGAAGCATTAATTTTTAAAAATTTTTCCTTTAGAGAAAACTGGCTTTCTGAAATTATATCCCTTGCTGAATTATTATTTAAAATACCCTCTGAAAATCGTGATAAATCCAAAATTTGTTCCTCCTGAGAATTATTAATAATTATCATAACCCTTTGCTCGTTGTATATTCGAAAATAAACATAAATATTTTTTTCCGGAACATATTGCAACATACTTCCTTTAGAAACTACTTCATTTCCTTTTCTCCAGCTAAGTATTTTTTTTGTGAAATTGAAATATTGTTCCTGCTCAGAATTTCTACCTGATTTCAAAAAAGCATTGGATTTATCTGACTTCCAGCCGCCCGGAAAATCCTGGCGTATAGCTCCATCACCAATATCTTTTTTACCTCGCATCCCAATCTCTGAACCGTAATACAATTGAGGTATACCGCGCTGCGTTAGTAAAAGTGTTAATGCAAGCTTGTAATCATTAAAAGATGGATATAATTCATTAAATCTTGGTGTATCGTGATTTTCGAGGAAGGTAAGGATGTTATTTGCATCGGGATATAAAAAATCATTTACAAAATTATCATAGAACCTCATCATTCCTGATGACCATCCTTCTTTCTTTTCAGAGAAGGCAGTAGTAACTGCATCATGAAAAGTAAAATCCATAACACATGGCAAACCGGAATTAAAACTTTGTATTGCACCTATTTTACTGTCCCTTTGCCAATACGATATTTGTGCCTGATTGTGCAACCACACCTCTCCAACTATATTGAAAAACGGATACTCCTTCATGATTTGTGTTGTCCATTTGGACATAGCCACCTTATCTCCGAAAGAATAAGTGTCAACACGCAAGCCATCAATACCAAAAGATTCGATCCACCAAATCGCATTTTGCAATAAATATCTCATTACCATTTCATTCTTGTGATTGAGGTCTGGCATGGTTTTAACAAACCACCCATCCATGCAATAAAAGGCATCTCGTTCAGAGGCATGTGTATCAAATTGGGTTGTCATTCGGTAATTCGTTTGTCCGTAGCCCGGGAACTGATGTATCCAATCATAAGATGGTAAATCTTTAATCATCCAATGCTTTAAGCCCCAATGGTTGGTAACATAATCCATAATAAGCTTCATGCCTCTTTTATGCAGTTCGTTAGCCAACTTATAATAATCTTCATTACTTCCGTACCGCGGATCTATTCTGCTGACATCACTTTGTGCATACCCGTGGTAGGAGTAAATTGAATCGTTATCCTCGCACAACGGAGTGCTCCATAATGCTGTAACACCCAAATCCTGTAGATAATCTAATTTGGAAATGATTCCTGAAATATCACCACCGTGTCTACCTCCATCAAAAGAACGATTTGGTTTTTCCTGCATTGAAGCAACAGCGTCATTGCTTTCATCTCCGTTACAAAATCTGTCCGGCATCAGAAGATAAACTACATCAGAAGTATTAAATCCTTTTCGGAACTCAGACCCTTCATTTCTTTTTTTAAGTTCATACTCGAGCGTGTAACAAATTTTCTTGCCCTGATTAAAATTTATCGTGTACTTACCCGCATTTTTTTCTTTGGTATCAATTTTTAAAAAAAGATAATTTGGATTTTCAGTGCGTGTAACACCCGTTATGGAAATATCTTTTGAGCTAGGAACCCAGGATTGAATATTCTGACCATAAACTAACAATTCCAACTGAGAATTTTTCATTCCTGCCCACCAGTTAGCAGGCTCCACTCTGACTTCAATTTTTTTCTGAGCTAAAACTGATAAGGAAACGTATAAACAGAGAAATAAAAAACGAAATCTCATTATTCAGCAATTTTTATGAACCTTCTTGCAACATTTAAATTTTCTCCTGAGAAGTGAATGAAGTACATTCCCGGATCCAATGAAGAAACATTAATTTTTTCTTCAGAGACCAAAGTTTTACCGGAACTTTTCAATACGGATCTTCCGTTCATATCGATGATCTCCCAATAAAAAGATGAACTACCGTCATTGTCAACCCCAACCAATAGCACATCTTTAACAGGGTTTGGAGCCATCAAGAAATTTGTTTGTGGATGAATTTCATCAACTTCAGTGAATACTCCTGAAACGCATTGACATTTGTTTTTTACCACGTTGGTTTGAATTACCTGGGGTGCAAGATAATTCACCTTGACCCAGCATTTTTGACCGAGCTGATTTGCGGTAGCATTTGAAATTCTTATGGTGTACCAATTTGACTCTTGCGGAACAAAAGAAAAATTAATCGTTCCTGCAGAAGTAATAGAATCGACCGGAACACAGTTTTTATCAAGCACTGTCAATTTAATAGGAAGCGTTGAAGCGGCGGGATAGAGATTGATAAAAACAGAATCGCCCTGATTGGGAAATACTTTTCCAACTACTCGACATTCGGTACTATTATCAGGTAATTTTCCGCCTTGCTGTAGTGAGGCAACTAATGCGTCTCCAAGATCGTTATCCATTTCCCACTCTTGCGTTACTCGATTTGAAGGATTAACGTAATTGGTAGTAATACCCTGAGGTGCCCATACACAATACCCACGTCTCCCATTTAATGCAGTTCCGTTACATGGAGGTATGTTGATGTCAACTTTTCCGCCCCCATAGACAGTACGTGTGGCGGTACCATTCGCTCCTGAGTAGTCGACCAAAACAGTACCATCAGAAAATGAAGTCTGAACACCTGTAAGATTTTGCCAATTACTCCAGTTATCATTTGCTGCAATCAGTGCCTTACCTCCACGCTCAATTACCAAGGCATCTTGCGCCTGCCATCTTACCAAATACGGTCCTTGTTTGAAGTGAAGGTTCTGATGACACCAGATTAAATTTTTTACGTCACTGATATAGGGCAAAGCAACTGTATCATTGGGAAAATGAGTAAATCTATTTCCGCCTGAACCAATCTGAAACAGATCCTCAAAAAAGATTTCGGGTGCGCCATCAACAGCTAGAGCAATGGCATAAGCAACAGAGAATCGCACATCGCTGTTTTGAATTTGATTACCGAGTTGTTGACTGGAATTAAAACCAGTAATATTGCCATTATTATCTAAAATTGGTCGGTAAGTATCGTGATTGTTTACGAATGGAACAGTCCGGTTTCTGTTTTGCTGCTGGTAACTTGGAACAGTACTGAGATCAAAATTACCATTACCATAAACAATGCCCATCAGTGCATTCCTCAACGCAAAATCGAATGTTCCTGAGCGATCCTGAACTGCAGTACACCAATTATCCAGATCATTAGCCCCACCTACCCACTCGCCTACTGCGAACATATCGTTTCCTCCATTTGCCCACAAAGAACCAAATTGCATATTCCATAAATAGTCCTCTACAACGGCGGGTGAAAAATGTTTTATGGCATCAATTCTTACACCGTCGAAACCAGTTTGCTTCTTATACCAAATAAGCCAATTTCTCATTCCATTGCGCATGTAATCGGAAGTTTGCGCCGGATTAAATGTTGCGTTACTGCTAAGCCCAAAAGCATTGCTTTCATAGGAAATATCAGGACCCCAGAAAGGAGAATTGATGTCATTGGTACAACATACATTATTGTTATTGGGATAAAAGTTCTGCCAGTTTTTAGAAAACCTTCCTGCACGAGCCAGATAATTGCTTGAAGTTTCATTTAGAGCAGGACTTGAGTAGGATACATATCTGAAATTTTTGTATTTGTTGGTACTTCCATCATCTATTGCCTGAGGATCACTACCACCTGCGCTACTTGAACTACCAGCTCCTGTTAAGTGATTCAGAACAATATCCTGAATTACATCAATACCATTTGCTTTCATTACTGCAATCATACGCAACAATTCGTCCTTGTCTCCCACCTTCGTTTTCAGAAATCCTTTCTGATATTTATCCCCTAAATCATAATTATCAAAAGGTGCATAACCAACACTGTTCTGAGATTGATTTTTAATTGTAGGCGGAATCCATATCGCATCAATTCCAATCTCTTTTAATCGTGGTGCAAGTTCTGCAAGGTAATTAGCCCAACCGTTAGGGTAATTGTTGTTTTTGAAATCCCACCAGAAACCTTGCAATAGAATCTGACGATTATTGGGATTGGATTGTGAATGCACGGACTTTAAAGAAAAAATTATCAGTAAAGCCGCAAAAAATAATTTTGTTTTAATTGTCATACTGCGTGCAAATTATTTTTGTTTATGATTAATGTTTGATCGGAGCTTAAACCATATTCTTTTCCAAAACTCATTAAATTAATACTTGGTCCACTTAAATTTTGAATTGTAAAATCAGATTCTCTTACGCTTAGTTTAAGTATATTATTTTTATATCTAAAATTGAATGAATATCCTTTCCACCTATTTGGAATAACAGGATTAACACTAAGTCCGGACTCTTTTATTCTAATGCCTGCGAAGCCTTCTATAATACTTAAACAAGTTCCGGCCATACTTGTAATATGAAGCCCCTCATGCACCTCTTTGTTGTAATCATCCAAGTCGAGTCTACTGGTACGTAAGTACATCGTATATGCAAGCTCCATCTTACCAATTTTCGCAGCCAGTATAGAATGCACACATGGGGAGAGTGAGGATTCATGAACTGTTTTAGGCTCATAAAAATCAAAATTTTCACGAATGGTTTCCTCATCAAAATGATCTTCGAAAAGATAGATTCCCTGCAACACATCGGCCTGCTTAATAAACACGGAACGAAGAATTCTATCCCAAGACCAATGCTGATTTATCGGCCTCTCGTCAGATGGAATTTGTGACGCATTCAGCAACTCCTTATCCATAAATCCATCTTGCTGCAAGAAAACCTTTGTACCATTTAATCTTGGAAAATAAATCAGTTCTTGTATTTTTTTCCATTGTTTCTTCTCTTCAACTGAAAGAAAGGATCCATATTCAGTAGAAAATTTCTCTTCACATTCTAACGCATACTGAATACACCAACGTGCTAAATAATTAGTATACCAATTATTGTTAACATTATTTTCATATTCATTGGGCCCTGTAACTCCAAGCATTACATATTGCTTCTTATCCTCAGACCAATTCAACCGCTCTACCCAAAATCTTGCTATAGCGTTTAAAACTTCACGCCCGTTTTTTTCTAAATAAGAAGTATCACCTGTGTGTTGAACGTAAATATAAATGGCATAAGCGATAGCCCCGTTTCGGTGAATTTCCTCAAAAGTGATTTCCCATTCATTATGACATTCTTCGCCATTCATGGTAACCATTGGATATAAAGCGGCTTCATCAGAGAAACCAAGCTTTGCGGCATTTTCTTTTGCCTTACCTAGATGGTTGTAACGATAAACGAGCAATTGCTTTGAGACGGTCGGCTCAGCACTCTTTAAGAAGAATGGAAGACAATATGCTTCCGTGTCCCAGTATGTCGCGCCTCCGTATTTTTCACCGGTAAATCCTTTGGGACCAATATTTAATTTAGCATTTGTACCCGTGTAAGTTTGATACAAATGAAAAACATTGAACCGTATTCCTTGTTGTGCGGCGTCATCACCAACAATTTTTATATCTGAATTTTGCCAGATCTTTTCCCATGAGGCAATATGTTCGTTAAGCAATTGATCGAAACCCGAAGTGTAGGCATCACGCACATTAATTATTGCACGGGAAGATAAAATAAACTCTGTGTGGTTGATTGTTGATACGACAGAAACGTATTTTTTAACTGTGTAGGTATTCCCCTGTTCCAGGTAATGTTCGAAATTGTTTTCTACGAAAAAAGGTTCGGAAACGATATTTGGATGAATAGTGAGTAGTTCATCATTTTTCCAAAAAGAATAACGCATGGCAGTAGCAACAAGAAAACCTGTCTTTTTAGTTTTCAGACAGAGTACTCCTTTTTGTGAGTCAACTTTTCTGCTATCTTCCTCCCAAAAAAATTCATCGTAGTTTGAGTCATGATTACGAACTTTACCATCAAGATAAGGACGAAATTTAATGTTACCGCTAAAATTAACCGGTGTAACAGAATAACGAATCGCGGCAACCTCTTCTCGTTGCATAGAACAAAATCTTAAAGTTTTAACTTCAAGCTCTTTCCCGTTTTTCATCCTGACCTTAAATTCACGCTTGAGGGTACCTCGTTTCATATCCAGTTCCCTGTAGAAGGATTTTATTTCGCAATGAAACAGATCCAGATGTTCACCATCCACTTGAATATCCAATCCAATCCAGTTACATGAATTTAAAACTTTAGCAAAATACTCAGGATACCCGTTCTTCCACCAACCTACTCTGGTTTTATCAGGATAATAAACTCCACCAACATAACTCCCTTGTAAAGTTGGTCCAGAATAATTTTCCTCAAAGTTTGCTCTTTGTCCGAACGAACCATTACCAATACTAAAAATACTTTCAGCTTGCCTCTGCTTAGAAGGATCAAATTTCCTTTCTATTATTTTCCACTCATCAATTTCAAACAGATTAGACATATTCAGTTAAATTGAATTCATTTAGATTATTAAAATACATGTCGGCATGTGAGGTTAGCGAAGGATTACCCACTCCTACTGCAATAAAGCCACCGGATTTCGCCGCTTCAATTCCACTCAAAGCATCCTCAAACACCATACATTCATTGGGTAAAATACCCATCGCAGAAGCGCCATTCTGAAAGACTTCAGGTGCAGGCTTTGGGTTTTTCACCATATTTCCGTCTACCACAACTTTAAAATAATTTTTAATCTGAAGTTTATCAAGAATGAATGTTGCATTTTTACTTGATGATCCAACTCCCAATGGAACTTGAATTTTCTCTGCCTTCTGTAACAATTCCATAACCCCTGGAAGCAAATCATCTTTACTTAGATTTTGGATTGAATCGAGGTAAAATTGGTTTTTATATTTAAGCAATTCATTAAATTTTTCATCTGAAACAGATTTTTTTCCCAACAACAAAATTTTTTTCAGGGAGTCCGCACGACTGACACCTTTTAAATGTTCATTGTCTTCTTCGGTGAAATCAATACCCAATAAGTTTGCTGTGCTCTTCCATGCAAGAAAATGATTTTTTTCTGTGGAAACCAAAACACCATCCAGATCAAACAACAGTCCTTTTACTTTCATTTCTTAACGTGAGGTTCAACAATCCGGCAATGCACATCATTACACCACCCATCAAAATTGCGTAGGAAGCATTCCCGCCGAAAACATGTTTCACAATTGGTCCTGAAAAAAGCGCACTTACAATTTGTGGTAACGTGATAAAGAAATTGAAAATGCCCATAAAAACGCCCATTCTCTCAGCAGGAATTGATCCTGCAAGCATGGCGTAAGGCATAGCAAGGATACTGGCCCAAGCAATGCCAATGAAAACCATAGGTAAGATCATTGCATACTTATTCGGCATAAAATACATCAGTATTAGACCCAACCCACCCATCACAAGTGAAAACAGATGTGTCTTTGGTTTTCCGATTGCAGATGCAATTTTCGGCATAAGTAAGGCGAAAATAGCGGAAACTCCATTGTAAATTCCGAAAAGAATACCCACCCAGTCTCCAAGATCCTCACTCAATTTTAAATTTGCAAGTGCTTTGGTATTAGCCGGGTCCGATGCAATCATATTTTTTAAGTCATCAATATGGGGTAAACCATAAGTATGCTCCCGTAAAGCGGTAGTAGTATAAACCCACATACAAAACAACCCGAACCATGAAAAAAACTGAATAAGTCCGAGCTTCCACATTGTGCCAGGTATAGAAAACTTTGATTTGGAAGTTTTCACTTCCTCTATCCCCATGGCTTTCCTTTCATCAGGGGAGTATTCTTTTGTTTTAATTACAGTCCAAAGAATTGCTACTAAAAAAACAATAGCCCCGATGTAGAATGAATAAATTACATTTGGTTGAACTTTAACCCCCGGCAAGTCGTTTGGAACAGAAAAAACATTATTCAAAATCCAAGGCAGAAAGGAACCTATAACAGCACCAATTCCAATTAGGGCCGTCTGAATTGAGAAGCCTTTGGTATTTTGATCTTCGGGAAGGTTATCTGCAACCAAGGCCCTAAATGGCTCCATTGAAATATTAAACGAAGCGTCCATCATCATCAGAAAACCTGCACCAACAATGAGGGCAGGAAATACACTTGTAAATTTATCTGCATTAGGAAGAAGTACCAAGGCTGTGCACGCAAGAATAGTTCCTGCAAGAAAATAGGGTCTTCGCCTACCGAGAAACTTTGACCAAGTACGATCACTCCAGTAACCGATAATAGGCTGAACAATCATTCCGGTAAGTGGAGCTACCAACCAAAACCAAGATAGGCTTTCCACATTGGCACCAAAATCGGTGAGTATTCTGCTGGCGTTTCCGTTCTGCAGTGCGAATCCCATCTGTATACCAAGGAAACCGAAACTCATGTTCCAGATTTGCCAAAAACTCATTTTATTTTTTTGCATACTTCCGCTCAACGTATGTATATTTTATAGGACCAAGGTGAAAGTTTTTGAGAATAATTACTAGAAATTAAAACTTTTTTCTTTTCAGACCATTCCATAAAATCTCCCTGTAAGGCTGAAATCGGCAAATTTACATCTCTTGATTCAGGGCTAAAATTAAAAACGCAAATAACAGTATTTTTTCCTTTTTTCCTCGAAAAGACCAACAAGTTCGTAAGAGTATCGGCATGCAAAATTTTTAATTCCCCTCCGGCTTTGCCACTCCAAAGTGCAGGATTATTTTTATGTAATGTACACAGGTCAGCGTAAAAATCATTGAGCGGATAATTCTTCCAATCAATGGTGTCCTTCTCAAAAAATCTAAGTCTTTTGTTCAATCCTGACTCCTGACCGTTATAAATTAAAGGAATGCCTTGGAATGTAAAAGTCAGCGCTGCCATGGAGAATCTTGCGGGTCCCATTCGTTCCTCCTCTGTGCCATTCCAAGAGTTCTCATCGTGGTTTGAAGTAAAATGCATTCTATGAGCGTATTGAGGAAATCTTTTATTAGAAGCGTAATTGTAAATGTAATTCACCTTTTTCTTTCCTTTTGCAATATCATTCATGATGTGGTGAAACTCCCATGCATAGCTCATTTCAAATGCTTTTTCATGGTGCTTTGGGTTTTCAGCTTCAGCCAGCATGAAAATTGGTTTAACCTTATTCAACTCTTTACGAGCTTCCTCCCAAAAATCTTGAGGTACCCAGTCGGCAACATCGCAACGAAAACCATCAATATCAAATTCCTTCAGCCAATAAGCCATTGAAGCAATCATTTCCTTCCTCATTTCCTTGCTGTCGTAATTCAAATCTGCTACGTCCCACCAATCAGTGCCTATTGTTGGTTGAAGTTTTCCGTTTGAATCAAGAGTGTACCAACTTAATTTTCCTGAGTTAGCCCAAACATTGTCCGGAGCAGAATGGTTTGCTACCCAGTCTATAATGACCTTCATTTTAAGATCATGAACTTTTTTAATGAATGATTTTAAATCTGCCTCGTTACCAAATTCGGGATTGATTTTTTTATAGTCTTGTACAGCGTAATAACTTCCTAAGCTTCCTTTTCTGTTTAACTTTCCAATAGGATTAATCGGCATCAGCCATACTATGTCAACACCCATTTTATTTAAACGCCCGAGATGATTACTTGCCGAGTTGAAAGTTCCTTCTGGGGTAAACTGCCTGACATTCATCTCATAAATTACCTCTTTAGAAATGGGATCCTTTTTAACTGGTTGTGCAAAAAAAATGCACGAGTTGAACAAAACACAAAATGAAATTAATAACTGAAAATTTTTATGCATTATATTTTTTTTGGAGAATGAATTGTCATAATGATTGACCAAAATTAGTTCTTAAATATATTACATAAATTCTATATTATTAAATAGTTAACGGGATAAATTTTCTAACCTTAATACACTAATTAATTATTGTTATTTTTTTTTTACTGAAAAGCTAATGATATACATTTGTTTTCGATTTCGACTTTGAAATCAGATAAACCACTTAAATGTTTTAATGAATCACGAAACAAAAAATTCAAGAAAAAAAAAGGCAGAACCAAGGATTTCTCCTTTTCATGCAGTTATATTCGGAGGTGACGGGGATCTCGCAAAAAGAAAAATTTACCCCGCTTTATATCACAGATTTTCAGCCGGTCAAATTGAAGGGTCTTTTAATATTTTCGCTGTGAGCTGGAGCGGAAAAGATGAGAAACAATTTAAGGAGCAGGTTGTAGAATTCATTAAGTCTACTTTCGAAGATGGAATAAAGGATAGTGAACATAAAATTGAAGAATTTCTAAAGCGTTTAAAAATTTTGAAGGTGAGCGATCACAGCCAAGAAGGATACGCCGAATTGAAAAACGAAATTCAAAAAAATCCAGAATATCAGATTGTCTACTACCTATCTACCCCATCTTCTGCCTATGGTGACATCAGCAAAACTCTTAAACTATGCGGGCTTGCAACATCAGAAAGTAAGGTCGTTGTAGAAAAACCTCTTGGAAACAGCCTCGAAACCGCAAGGCAAATCAACTCTTTGATCAGCGAGGCTTTCACGGAAAAACAGATTTATCGGATTGATCATTACCTTGGAAAGGAAACAGTACAGAATCTTATGGTCTTAAGATTTGCAAATCACCTTTTCGAAATTGCATGGAATCGTGAGAATATTGACAACATTCAGATAACCGTTTCAGAAAATTTAGGAGTTGAAAACAGGGCTGTTTATTATGATAAAAGCGGCGCATTATTGGACATGGTTCAGAACCATTTACTTCAACTACTTTGTTTAGTAGGAATGGAACCACCTAACGCTTTAGATCCGGATTCAGTAAGAAATGAAAAACTTAAGGTGCTTCATGCGTTGAGACCTTTTACAAAAGAGAGTGTAATTACTGATTCAGTAAAAGGTCAATATACCCGAGGAAAAGTAAATGGCAAGGAAGTTAATTCTTACCTCGAGGACATTGGAAAATACGATTCCAAAACAGAAACCTTTGTCGCTCTAAAGGCTTACGTTGACAATTGGAGATGGAAAGGCGTTCCATTTTACTTGAGAACAGGTAAAAGAATGAAAAAACGTTATTCGGAAATTGTAATTAATTTCAAAAGTGTTCGTCATAACATTTTTCAGTCTGATGAAACTGTCCCTAACAATAGATTAATAATAAGACTTCAGCCTCAGGAAAGAATTGAGCTGGTACAAATGACCAAAATACCGGGACCAGGAGGTTATCGTTACAAACCCATTTCTTTGAAATTAGATTTCATGGATTCATTCGATGAACGTTTGCCGGAAGCATATGAGCGTTTATTAATTGATGTACTCAGGGGTAACCAAACGCTATTCATGCGACAAGATGAGTTAGAAGCGTCTTGGGAGTGGATTGAATCAATTTCAAATAACTGGAAAGCAGTTGACAAAACCAACATATTATATGAATCAGGAACCTGGGGACCCGGTGATCAGGTTTTAGAAGAAGGTGATGACTGGATCACAAAAGATGAAAATAAACATCATTAAATACGAAAATCGGGAGCAACAAGAGGAGTCTCTCGCTGAAGAAATTGCAGATAAAATAAAACAAATTACTTCAGAAGACAAAACTGCCCATCTGCTACTTTCAGGTGGTTCAACTCCCAACAATATGTACTCAAAACTTTTTTCCAAAGATTTGAATTGGAATAACGTTAAAATGTATTTGGTAGATGAAAGATTTTTTCCTAACAATAGCTCATTTAGTAATGAAAAAATGATTCGTGAACAATTAGAAAAAGTTTTTGGTGACTCGAATGCTTTTACCGGAATGGTACACGACATCAATAACAAAGAAAATAATCTGGAAAAATTAAAAATTAAATACTCAGGAATAGATTTCAAGGATTCTATAATTGTACTCGGCATGGGTAACGATGGGCATTTTGCCTCCTTGTTCCCGAACGATTCAGCATCGGAATCAGGACTTGACACAAATGCTTCAAATCTTCTTAATACAAATGCACCCAATGAACCGAAATTAAGAATCAGTTTTTCAGCTGCTGCAATTTGCCGGTCACCAAATGTTTATTTAATGATTACAGGAGAAAACAAGTTAAAGGTTCTGGAAAGTGCTGAATCAAACAGTTTACCAATTGCTTTTATGCTGAGACAGAAACCTGAAATGAAAACTATTTACGCTGACTAAAAAAGAAAACTATGAATAGAGAAGTTGAAAAAATTACCAATAGGATAAAGGAAAGAAGTAAACCAAGCAGAGAAAAATATTTAGAACTTATTAAAAAATCCTCTGACTCTAATTGGACTCGTTCAAAGTTACACTGCGGAAACCTGGCACATGGATTTGCCGGATGTGAAAGTCATGAAAAGAAACAACTTGCAGAAAATGTTGTTCCAAATTTGGGAATAATTACTGCATACAACGACATGCTTTCTGCTCACAAACCTTATGAGCATTATCCCGAAAAAATACGTGAATACGCGAAGCGTTATGGTTCCGTAGCGCAGGTAGCAGGTGGCGTTCCGGCTATGTGTGACGGAGTAACCCAAGGGCAAGAAGGAATGGAACTTTCTCTTTTCAGCAGAGATGTAATTGCACTTTCAGCGATCATTGGTTTATCTCACAATATGTTCGATGCGGCCCTTTGTCTCGGAATTTGTGATAAAATAGTTCCTGGACTTTTGATGGGATCACTTCAATTCGGACATTTACCTGTAATTTTTGTTCCGGGAGGACCTATGCCCACAGGAATAAGTAATGATGAAAAAGCAAAAATCAGACAGCTTTATGCTGAAGGTAAAATTGATCGCGCCGCTTTGCTTAAAGGAGAATCTGATTCGTACCATTCACCTGGAACCTGTACGTTTTACGGAACTGCCAACAGCAATCAAATGCTAATGGAAATGATGGGATTACAATTGCCGGGATCAAGTTTTATCAATCCGAGTACTGAACTGAGAGATAAACTTACTGAATACGCTGTTAAACTTGCCACTGAAAATTGTTTATCTAAAGATGAGTCAAGAAGACTTGCTAACATCATAGATGAAAAGGCAATTGTGAATGGAATAATAGGATTACTTGCAACAGGAGGATCAACCAACCACACCATCCATCTCATCGCAATCGCAAAATCTGCAGGAATAATTATCGACTGGCAGGATTTCTCCGAATTGTCTGATGTAATTCCATTACTGGCCAGAGTTTATCCTAATGGTGCAGCAGATGTAAATCATTTCCATGCCGCAGGAGGAGTTCCATTTATTGTAAAAACATTATTAAGTAAAGGACTTTTAAATGAGGACGTAAACACTATCGTAGGAAAAGGTTTATCAAAATTTGCATGCGAACCAAAAATCAACAACGGAGAAATCAATTTTGTTGAAGGAGCTCATGAAAGTCATAATAACAGCATACTACGTCCCGTTGAAGACCCATTCATGAAATCAGGTGGAATAAAACTTTTAAAAGGAAATATTGGAAGATCAGTAATAAAAATTTCTGCCGTTGATGAAAAAGACAGAAAAGTGGAAGCGCCTGCAATAGTATTTGAAACCCAGGAAGACTTCATCAAAGCATTTAAAAAAGGTGAACTCAACAAAGATTTTGTGGCTGTATTACCTTTTCAAGGGCCTAAGAAAAACGGAATGCCGGAACTACATCAGCTGACACCTTCACTTACAGTTTTACAGAAGAAAGGTTTTAAAGTTGCACTTGTTACGGATGGCAGAATGTCGGGGGCATCCGGTAAAGTACCTGCGGCTATTCATGTATGTCCTGAAGCGGCAGATGGAGGGCCAATTTCAAAAATCAGAAATGGCGATATAATAAGTCTAGACTCAGAAAACGGAATCCTGCAAAATCTGACAACAGAATTTCTTCTCAGAGAACCTAGTAAATTCGAACTTGAAAATACATCCGTAGGACAAATGATGTTCAACAACATGCGTAAAACAGTAACCCAAAGCGAGGAAGGAGCCAGCTTTCTAATATAAACCTTATGCAAAACCAGATTGACAACACACACCAAAACGGAATCAGAGAAGTTCTAAGCGGACATCAATTGATACCTGTAGTTACATTTAACTCAACAGAGGAAGCTGTTCCGGTTATGGAAAAAATTATTTCCAAAGGTGCATATTGCATAGAAGTCACACTACGCACTTCATGTGCTGAACAATGTATCTCCATTTTACGTAAGCAATATGGTGAAAAAATAACTATTGGAGCAGGGACTGTAATCAACAATGATCAGGTTCTAAAAATGAAATCATTGAATGTAGATTTTTTAGTAAGCCCGGGTTTTTCAGATAAATTTATTAGAAAACATGGAGTCATCCGGGATTGCCTATCTTCCGGGTGCCGCAACTCCAGGAGAGATGGTAAGGGCAATTGAGAAAAACTGTTTTACATTAAAATTTTTTCCTGCAAATCTGTTTGGCGGTGTAAATGCACTTAAAACGTATGGCGGTTTATTCCCCAATTTGAAGTTCTGCCCAACAGGTGGCATCTCAGAAAATAACTACAAGGAATTTTTGCAACTGCAGAATGTTTTGACCGTTGGAGGATCTTGGCTATATGCCTAGATTAAAACAGTATTTTGAACAATTAGTTTTTGCTAATGATAATTTCTTTGTGGCCATGAAAGGATTTTTCACCTTTGAAAATAACGAAGTAAATTCCTGAGGGTAGATTCTTTATATCCCACTCAATTTTATTTTTTCCAATTTCGGTTTCTATCATTTTTCTTCCAAGCTCTTTGCCTTCCTGAGAGAGTAAAATCAACTCCATCTTTTCATTCTTAGTACTACTTAGTTCTACAATAAAATTTTCGGTTGCAGGAATCGGAAATATCTTTGCGTCTCTGAAATCATTTTCTATTTGCTCAACCGATACCGGTGAAATATTTTCGATTGCATTGTGCTTGACAGTAGTATAAATTTTGTACTCTCCAGGCGCCATTGTGATTTGCATGGTGGTGTTCGTCACATTTATACTATCACCACTGAAATACTCATACCAAGTTCCGGGCTGATGAAAAACAGGATATGCAGTTGATGAGTAATTATCAAGATTGGCTATAACAATTGCTTTTTCAAAGGGTTCATCAAATCTTAAACGTTTAACATCACCTGCAAAAGCGTAATCGAAATTTAAGGATTGAAAAATAGGCAGTGTTTTTCTTAGATTAAGAACAGAGCGGTAAACTTTGTAAAGCTCATTTCTTGAAAATTGAGTCGCATAATTCCAAAGAATAGGTTTGTTACAAACTCTGCAAGGAAAATTGATGTCAATATCATATCCCAACTCTTCAAATTGCCACAACATTTTTGGACCTGGCGTAAGCAATTGAATGGCTGCGCCCGCCTGACATCTTTGCAAAGCAACATTGAGTGACTTTACATTGTGAGCCGGGTTTGATGTGTTGCCATTGGTGATACATTCATACATACTGCGTTGTTCATCGTGACTTTCTTTATAAGTGATCAAATGAGGAAATGTCCACCCTCTGTTAGAATATACACCTGAACTGATATTTATATTACCATTATTGGCCTTAAGAGATTCGTGCCAGGGATAAATAATATTTCCCCACAACATCATACCGTAATCAGATAAAATTTTTTCCTCATTATTATCAGACCAATGTTCTAATATGACGTAAGCAGTACTATCATAAGCCCAAAGGCTGTCTGCCATTCTCTTCAAAATATTGATCCTTGACGTGCTGTAGTTGTTGTTTCCATTATCGAAGCCTTTAGTGAAATCAAAACGATAACCGTCAACTTTATACTCTTCTATCCAGTATCTGTTGAGCTGATCAATATACTGCTGCGTAGCGGGAGCAGCATGATTCAGGTCATAACCCCAACAATACGGAGGGTGAGGACATGTAGAATTAAACCACGGGCTCTGTGAGGATGGTTGGGATAAAGCGGAATTCCAATATAAATTTACCATAGGGTTTTGTCCGAAAGCATGATTGTAAACCACATCGAGTATTACAGCAATACCTCTACCATGACATGAATCCACAAATTCCTTTAGATGTTCAGGAGTGCCATAATATTTATCGAGTGCCATATGAAACGAAGGATTGTATCCCCAGCTCTCGTTGTTTTCAAATTCAGATACCGGCATTAGTTCAATGGCGTTAATTCCTAGTTTTGCCAGATAGTTCAATGTATCAGTAAGTGTTTTATAACTGTGGCTTGCTACGAAATCACGAACATGTAATTCGTAAATTATCAAATCCTTTTTTTCAGGTTTGTTGATTATAGGATGTTGCCAGTTATAAGGCGTTTTGCCTAATTCAAAAAAAGTGACGAAACCAGATGTTTTTCCGGTGGGGTAAACATACTTATTCGGATATATTGTATTACTTATGTTGTTGTCATTGTTAGGGTCTGCAATGAGCGTACTCAAAGGATCTGCAATTCGAAGCGTACCATCAACAAGATATTGATAGCCGATTTTCACACCGCTGTTAAGACCTGAAATTTCAATCCACCAAGTTGAAGAATCCTGACTAAGATTCATGTGGTAATTACCAAAAGGCTGGAAATTATTGAAATCTCCAATTGCATAAACATGATTTTTGTATGGTGCGAAGAATTTCAAAAATACGGTAGAATCATTAATTATGGTCAAACCATTTTTGTATTGTTGTGGTGGATTTTGAATATTCACCGGGGGGTTTACGAAATAATACATACTGTCCACAAAGGTTTGTGTCCCATTGTTCGCGGTAAGTTTCAATAAATGTGTACCCGGAATTTGTGAGGCAAACTGAAATTGTAAAACAGAAGCAGACAACTGGTTACCAACAACAGTTCCATTATCCGTAAGTGTAAGATTACAGTTTTGATTACTTTTTCCAATTACTTTAATGGTATCTCCGGGATTAACTAAAGGAGATGTAGTAGGTTTAAAAATTTTACACAATAATCCTGAGTTAGTTGGATAAATAGGATAAAAAATATCAGAGCCATCAGCCTCTCTTCCCACAGTGCTTCCGGATGCGTTTCGGAATACGAATGCTAATTTATTTACTACAGTATTTGCAGGGTAACCGTAAAATTGATCTATATCTATAGTGATAGAATGCAAACCATTACCAAGGTTAGTCATTAGAACGTTTGGATCCGCAGCACCCCAATTACCCTGAACAAATTGCCAATTGGTTGGAGAGGTACTCGTTGAGGTAATTAGCCCTGTATGAGCGTAAATTGTTGAGGTATTGGTAAGAGCAGCGTTGCCCTCTTTAGAATCGTAAATTACAGTTACAACATCATTTACTGTTGGAAAAGGAGGAGTTACATCTAGAATCTGTGAACTGATTTTAGCAGACACAAGTATTAGAGTTACAATTGAAAGAATTCTTGATTTCATAAAGAGAGTTATAAACTTTTATCAAATACCTAAAAAAAAGGCCTGCACAAAGCAGGCCCTAATGATTAATATGAAAAATTAGTTTTTCATTAACTTTCCTGCAGTCATCATTTCATTACCTGATTTAATCTGGTATGTGTAGAAACCTGCTTCAAGCGTGCTGATATCTAATTTTACATTGTTTGAACCCATCAACAACTGACTGTTGTTAGACATAACTTTTTTACCATTCAAATCGAAAATGGCAATCTCAATGTTTCCTTCTTTATGAAGGTTAAAATTGAAACTTACTAAACCATTAGATGGATTTGGTGACACATTCATTTCAGAAATCAATTTTACCTGATTAATTCCTGTAACTGCAGATGAACCATCACACTGAACACACTGATCAAAGCAATATGTCAAAGTTATGTCAGATGCAGGAATAGTAAAATTACGGTTGATGTTTCCGCCTCCGTCATCAGCTCCGCAACCACCGGAAACCAAAGTATTATTTGGATCGGTTCCTTCATTTGAACCCCAGTTTCCATTTACAAACTTAAAGTTTTGTGTCTGACCAATTGACGCAGACGGATAAGAAACAGTAATTGACCAAATATTGTTGCCAAGGCTGGTCATTCCGCAAGTTGTGTCAGTTGGATTCCACTGAGCAACAGTTGTTCCTAAATCAGTAAAGTTTCCTCCAACACGCATGCCGTTAGCAGCAAGAACTGCTCCTCCAGATAAATAATTAGTGATGTCTACACGATAGGTTACATTAACCTGTGCAGTACCAAACAGTGTAGCCCCTGTTAAGGCGAAAAGAGTAAGGATTTTTTTCATAAATATATATTTTAATCTAAATTAGAAATTGAATTAATTACTTACAAACGAAAATCAGATTTTTTTTACTTTTCTATTGTTAATTGATGTTGGATATTCATTAATCCAAATGAAACTATTATTCAACAAACACAGCATAAGTACAATTACATAGTAGGCGTTAAAAATCAGTTTAAAAATCTAAGAAAGTAATATCCTCATTTTTCATTTTCATAAGGTAATTGTTGAGCCAATTATAAAGGTATATTACTCTGTTGCTGGCCTTTGCCTTTTCTATTGTATCCAGTGTACCGGTTGATTTCATGTCCCAGAATGCGATAATTAAGTCTGAATTATTTACAATTGTGGTATTTCTTTCTTTTGCCGCCTTCCAATTCCTTTCTTCTGAATTGTACAACTCGTATTCCGGATAAAAAATAATTAGGTCAATTTTATTTTCTTTTGCCCATTTTTCAGCTAAACTATCGGCACCGGCTGCGCCTCCTGATACTATTTTTAATGGATTTCCCTCAGCTGAAATAACGCGTTTCATCACTGCCTCAAAAAGTTCCTTGTTATTAAAAGTTCTAGAGCCAACAACACCAAAATTCATCTTACTGAAATTTAATTAAAACTAGTTAGGATACGGCGAAATTGATTTCAGATTTCAATCTGAAGAAAAAAAAACAATATAAGGAACTACTGAAAAGAATTTTGAATTAAATACCTGGAAAGCCAAGTGTTTTTAATTGGAATTAAAAAATTATTACGGTATTCATCTTCTGTTGCAACTGAGAGATTAAAGACTAATGAATTTTCATTTAAAATTTGATTTTCAAGCAATTGCTTTATTTGAGAGGAAGAACAAATAAAGAATTCACCGTCTTTAGTATATGCAAGAATCAATCGATTAAAAAAATCTAAATCGTATTTTCTACCCAATTCTTTCATGAATTGTACCTGTTTATCTATTGAACAACCACTGGCCACAGCCTGATCTTCATCGGCCTTAATAACAATTAGATGATGATGTAACATTTCGAAACTAGCTGATAAAGCAATTCCGTGCGCACTCCAACTTTTTAGAAAAGAATTTAAATCATCTGAAATTTTTGACTCCACATCGTCAGAAAATTTTTTCAAACTAGAATATATCCAAACTCTGTTGCTCATAAATTAAAGATCGTTAGCTTGTGCAATCATTTCTGCAACATCCAACACTTTTACATTGTTTTCCTTATTGAAATGCTTCACTCCGTCTGTCATCATCACATTGCAAAACGGACAACCAACTGCAATTACATCCGGATTTTGTTGCAAAGCTTCCTCTGCCCTTTCCACATTAACTTCTTTATTTCCTTTTTCGGCTTCCTTAAACATTTGTGCTCCGCCCGCACCACAACATAAACCTTTTGCACGGCTACGTTTCATTTCACTCAACTCTACATCCAGTTTTTTAATTACTTCACGCGGAGCTTCATAAACATTATTCGCACGACCTAAATAGCAAGGATCGTGAAAAGTAATTTTCTTTCCTTTGAATTCACCACCCTGAACTTTTAATTTTCCTTCGTTGATGAGCTGCTGAACAAGCTGTGTATGATGAATCACTTCGTAATTTCCGCCTAAACCCGGGTATTCATTTTTTATGGTATTGTAACAATGCGGACATCCGGTAACAATTTTCTTGACGTTGTAATTATTCATTACGGTAATGTTCTGCATCGCCAGCATCTGGAATACAAACTCATTTCCGGCGCGTTTTGCATGATCTCCCGTGCATGATTCTTCTGTTCCTAATATTGCAAACTTAATCCCTACATGATTTAAAATTCTAACAATTGCCTTAGTGATTTTTTTTGCTCGGTCATCAAAACTTCCACTGCAACCTACCCAAAATAAAATTTCCGGTGTTTCACCGTTTGCAAGCATTTCTGCCATTGTAGGTACCTTAACTGCACTCATGTAAAGTTTTTATTTAGTTTACATCTCATTCACCCAATTTGCACGATCAGCCGGACTAAATTGCCAAGGCGCAGCATTGTTTTCCATATTTGAAAACATTCCCGTTAACTCAGTAGGTGCCTCAGATTTTTCCATCACCAAATAACGTCTTAAATCAACAATTATTGACAAAGGATCGATATTAACGGGACACTCCTGAACACATGCGTTACATGTATTACAAGCCCATAGCTCCTCAGGTGTAATATAATTGTACAACAAAGATTTTCCGTCATCAACAAACTTTCCGCCATTACTGTCTATATTTTTCCCAACCTCATCTAATCTATCACGTGTATCCATCATTATTTTTCGTGGTGACAGCATCTTACCGGTAATATTTGCAGGACATGAGCTTGTACATCTACCACACTCCGTACAAGTGTATGCATCCAAAAGTTGTTTCCAGCTTAGATCTGTGACGTCCTTTGCACCAAATGGAACTGGTGGCACATTCGGATCAATTTCTTTTGGAACGTAAGACGGATCGAAATTTGGTTTTACCACATCAGTAACCGAATCCATATTATTGAATTTGCCTTGTGGTTTGATGCTGGTAAAGTAGGTATTTGGAAAAGCGAGTACAATATGGAAATGTTTAGAGTAAGGCAAATAGTTAAGGAATGCGAATATACCAATGATGTGGAACCACCATGAAGATCTTTCGATTAAAACCAAAGTTGAAACATCCATATTTTTAAAAATCGGCACAAGAAATCCACTTACAGGAAAGCTACCTGCATCATGGTAGTGTTGCGGATTTTTATCCTGCAGAACCTGATCTGTTGCGTTCATTATCATTAAAGCAGACATCATTAATATTTCTGCAATTAATATTGCGTTAGCATCAAATGAAGGAAAACCTTTTAATTCTCTACTTGTAAAACGTTTGATTTTAGCAACATTCCTACGAAGCCAAAATACTACAACACCTATAAAAACCAAAAGTGCAAGGATTTCAAAAAAACCGATCAAGAAGTTATAAAACCCATCTAAAAAATAAAAAGTTCTGTGACCTCCGGTAATACCATCAACGAACATTTCAATGACCTCAACATTAATCAAAACAAATCCTACATAAACAAAAATATGCATGATTGCGGACAGAGGACGAGAGACCATTTTACCCTGTCCAAAAGAAACTTTTAGCATGGTAGAGAAATGCTCTGATGTGGTGCCTTCAGCAATATAATCTTTACCGAGACTGATATTTCTCCTTATTTTGCGAATATTTAATCCGAAAAAAACTATCGAAACAATTAATAAAACACAAAATATTATTGCTCCTATCATATCAGCTATTTGAGTGTGTCTCCGGGTATAGGTTTGAGTTTTGTCTTTCTACCAAATACAGAGAAGTGTAAATAACGTTCAGGGTTATACCTTAAATCTTTCAATAACAAGTCCAAATCAATTGCTGATTTGTTAAGGTTGTTGTAAAGTGTTGGATCCTTAACCAATTTACCAACGGTACTTTCTCCTTTTGCAATCTCATCAAGAAGCAAATTAGCCTGGGTAAGCGCTTTATTTGTATTATCTATTGTTTCCTTGATGTTAGACCTGGCAACTGTATCAGATATTGCTTCGAAGTTGTCAATTATCTTAGTAATTTTTTCGTTATTATCACTTATGTTTTTTGTGATGGAATTAATCTTTGCTAAAATTGCAACAATGGTGCCCTGCTCTTCTCCAATTAAAGAATTAACCCGCGTGGTACTTTGCTCAAGGGCAACTACTGCATTTTTAATGCTGGTGAAACTTTCAACTAAGTTCCTTCTTACTTCATGGTTCATTACCTCGTTCACTACCGTTACAACCGAGTCCATACTTCCAACCAATCCGGTAATTTTTTCTTTCAGCGGTTGTAATTCTGCCCTAACTGCAGAGGTAAGGTTTTCCTGAAATGCGGTTCTTAATGTATCACCTTCCTTAATTAATGTACTTGAATTACCCAATTCTATAGAAACAGCTTTGGTTCCTAATAAGTCCATGCTAACTAATCTTGCAAGTGAATTTTTGGGGATCGTGACATTTTCGTTTAATAAAAACGTGACAAGCACCTGATAAGAAGTATCTTTTCTCATCAATTCTAACTTATTCACCTGACCGATTTTATAGCCATTAATTAATAACGGACTTGCCTCTATTAATCCGTCATTTTTATCGAAAACTGCGTATAACTTAACCTGCTTTTTAAAAATGTCAATTCCTTTCAGAAGATTAAAACCATAAAAAAAGAGACCAGCCGCAACCAAAACAAGTATACCAACTTTGAGTTCTTTTTTCATTTAGGTAAGAATTTACAGATTGTAAAATTACTGATTTTTCTGTTGTGAAAGAAGTTCCTTTGCTCTCTTTAAGTCTATTCTCTCAGAATTTAAGAACGCTACCAGAAAAGCATCTTTGTACCCCAACTCTACAAGCTTTGTCTTATGAACGGACGCTGTTTCAAAATCACTGAAAATGCCGGATGTATACTTGTATACACCATTCAATTTATAGAAGGACACCTGCTCCAACTTGCTGATTTTAGAATCATTAGCCTTGATTTCTGTAGGCGATTGTAAAAACTGAACTTTAAAAAACACCTTGTTTTTATCAGCTGTATCGTTTTTTACTACAGAGTTTAGATTTGAATTAGTGTTTTGATTTTTATTTTTGAGTTGATCTTTAAGTTCGGCGATTTCTGCGATTTTCTTTTTAGGATATTCATCATCAGGCTTTATTAGGCTTGCCTGATAAAACTTAGATTTTGCATCATCCAGATGGTTCCCGGATAACAGTTCGTCGCCTTGTTTCAAAAGGTCGGAGTAAGTGGTTTTTTCTTTATTTTCAATTGCTCTGATATCTGTAATTTTTTGTTTGGCAACAGAGTTGGTTGAATCAATTTTTAGTATTTCCCTGAATTTTTTTTCAGCTTCAAAATATTGTTTTTGTTGTAACAAAACATTTCCATCTTTTAATAACTCAGCGATCTGTGAATTAGATTGGGCCAGAATTTGTTGTTCCTTTATTTTTTCTTCACAGAGCTTTATTTTTTCAGTGGGATAACTTTCTTTAGACATAATAGCCTGCGCTTCTTCATAATTTTTTTTTGCCTGGGAATAGTTTCCCGAATTAAAAAGTTTATCCCCCTGACCTATTAAATTTTGATACTTCTTTTTGGTGTTATTTATTGAAGTGATTCTTTCCTTTGATAACTTATCCCCGGGATTTAAAACAAGTACCTCATTATATTTTTTTTCTGCTTGACTATAATCTCCGATTTCAAAAAACCGCTCTGCTTCCTTAATCAGTTGTCTTTGTTTCTCATTATTGGTCATCTGAGTAGTATCCGATTCATCTTTAAAGTCTTCAATCTCCTTTAAATACGAACTATCCCCTTTTACAAGGTTTTCATTTACAAGAATTTCCATCTTCTCAACATCATCATCGAATTTTGTAGGGCTTCCTTCCACATCTGCTTTATATTTTCTGAATGCTCTAAATAACCCTGCAGCAAGATGATATTGACCTTTTTCAGAACCCAAAAACTTCTCTTCTTCAGGATTAGTCAAGTATCCAATTTCAGTAAGTACGCTTGGCATCTTGGTACGCCATAAAACCCATAAACTTTGTCGTTTAACACCTTTGTCTATTCTGCCAACTCTCGTTTTATATTCATTCTGAATTTCCGATGCAAATTTTACACTTTGCTCCACAAATGTTTCAGCAAACATGCTAAAAAGAATATAAGACTCATCTGAATTCGGATCAAAACCGTTATACGTGACCTTATAATTATCTTCTAACAAAATGGCCGCATTTTCGCGCTTCATTACACTGGTTTTTCCAGCTTCATTTTTAATCCCCATCACGTATGTCTCGGATCCATAAGGTCTTTTATTAATCACATCTTTTCTTCGCTGTTTTCCGTTTACGACTTTAATTTCTGTATATGCTGCAGCATTACAATGAATAGAAATGAATAGATCTGCGTTGTTTCTGTTGGCAATTTGAGCTCTTTCCTCCAATTCAACAAACACATCGGTTTTACGGGTATAAATTACTTTAACATCTTTTAGTTTTTCAGTGATGAGCTTACCCAATTTTAAAGCAACGGCTAGCGTTACATCTTTTTCTCTATGATTAACCCCACTGCAACCCGGATCTTTTCCGCCGTGGCCAGCGTCTATTACAATGGTTTTTACCTTTTTGGCCAAAGGAGGATTCGAAAAAGCATATTGAAACAATATTATTCCAATGCTTAAAAGCTTAATAACTAACTTATGATTAAAGAATATCAAATTTAATCTGAAAACTTATTTTTTTAGTTTTGCAAACGTTTTCTACTTACAAAGTTAACCCTGCCGTTCTGGAAGTATCAATTAAGAAATACTGCTTTATTACCATAACCCTGTTAATAACAGGTATAACCCATTGCTTCTCACAGGATACAAATGAAAAAATTGTAAAAAAAGACTCAATACAAAGCATCGATTTGAAATCTCCTGTTTTATACAAGGCTGAAGACAGTATCAGATTTGAAGCAAAAAATGAGATTATTTTCCTGTACGGAAATGCAGAAATAGATTTTGAAGGTATTAATCTTAAGGCCGAAAGAATTGAAATCAACTACAAAAACAACCAGGTCTTCGCGCACGGTGTTGTAGATAGTACAGGAAAATTAAGGGGAACACCGGTGTTTAAGGGTGAAGGTGAGACTATGGAATGCGAGGAAATAGTTTACAATCTAAAAAGTAAAAAGGGAAAAATTAAAAATATTACCACGAAGCAGGGAGATCTATTGATAAAAGGTGAGAAAATAAAAAAAGACAGTAATGATGTAATGTATTTTAAAAATCTCTCCTGCATTCCATGCGAGTTCGAAGACTCAAAAACTATGTTCAAGGCAAGTCGCGCAAAGGTAATTCCAAATGATAAAATCGTTACAGGCCCATTATATTTGTCTATCGCAGGTATTCCAACTCCTTTAGCACTTCCTTTTGGTTTTTTTCCCAACACCAGAAAAAGTAGTAAAAGCGGTTTAATCATACCTACATACGGAGAGTCCCCTAACCTTGGTTTTTTTCTTAAAGATGGCGGATTTTATTGGGCGATAGGCCCTAAAGCCGATATGCAAATAAGAGGAGACATTTACTCCTACGGCAGTTGGGCATTGAAAAATTTAATCAACTATGATCTTAGGTATAAATTTAAAGGCAATCTGAACTTTGGTTATTCAGTTTTTAATACAGGCGAAAAAGAAATTCCCGAAGGAAACCCTGGAGCTATTACTCAGAGGAAAGACTTTTTTATCCGATGGACACATGCGCAAGATCCAAAATCTAACCCTAACTCAAGATTCAACGGAACAATAAATGCCGGTTCCAACTCATTTAATCAGTTCAATGCTCAAAACTCAGGACAATATTTAACCAATACTTTTGCTTCCAATGTAAACTATTCAAAAACCTTGGAAGTAGGAACAATAAGCATAAATGCACGTCACAATCAAAACACTCAGACAAAAATTGTAGAAATGTCAGTTCCTGAGGTAACATTCAATGTCAACAGATTTTTTCCTTTCAGAAATGAAAACAGAGTAAGGCAAAATTTTTTAGACCGCTTAGGAATGAATTATTTATTTGAAACCAAGACAATTTTAACACAACCGGATTCCCTGTTTTTTAGGCAGGAAAGTTTAGATTCTGCAAGAACAGGAATTAAACATACGCTCCCAATCAGCACCAACATCACACTATTCAAGTTCATCACTTTTACTCCTTCAATGAATATTACAGCGTGGAATTATTTTAATTACACAGGATACAGGTATGACTCAATAAACAATAAACTTATAAAGGAAAAAAACACAGGATTTAAATCAGCTTTTGATGGTAGTTTCAGTGGTACGCTTACAACGAAAGTTTATGGAAATTACTTTTTCAAAGGAAAAAAAATCAAGCAGATTCGTCATTTCATCATTCCTACAGTGAGTTTTAATTACAGGCCTGATTTAACAGGAAGTAATTTGGGTTTTTACAGAGAAGTACAAAGAGATACTCTTGGAAATACACTTAAATATTCTATTTTTCAGGATGGAATATACGTAGGACCATCATCATCAAAGAGTGCACTCATAAATTATAACCTCAATAATAATTTAGAAGCAAAAATCAGACAAAAGACCGATACAGGTTTTGTAGAGAAAAAAATTGTACTTGTACAAAATTTCACTGTAAGTGGCGGGTTTGATTTAATGGCAAAAGAATTCCAAATGAGTCAGGTCAGCATGAATGCGAGAACCAAAATCTGGAAAAATATTGATGTGCTTGTAAATGGAAATTTTGACCCTTATTATTACAATATTGTTGAACAAAAAAGAGAAAATATTTTTGAATTCACTAAAAGTGGAAAACTTGCCAGGTTCACGGGCGGTAACATTGCGATAAATACAAGTATTAGTAACTCAATTTTTAATTTGATTAACTCCTCACCACAACTTACAAGCAACACTGAGCAAAAGAAAACAAACCAGACAAATAATGCCAACCCTTGGAGTCTAAACATTTATTACAACCTCAACTATTCAAAACCCGCAGCAATTGAAAACATTACACAAACTCTAAATATGAGTGGTGATTTTTATGTTACGAGCAAGTGGAGGGTTGGTTTTACAAGCGGTTACGATTTCATCAGAAAAGATCTCAGTTATACCAGCGTCAATATTTATCGTGATCTTCATTGTTGGGAAGCGCGATTTGACTGGGTACCCTTTGGCTTTAGAAAAAGATATTCAATTTCAATCAATCTTAAAACCTCTATGTTGAGGGATATTCGTTTACCAAGAGTAAGAGAATGGTATGACAATTTGTAAAATTCTTGAGAGGTAAAATTTATCTTGGGTACTCAATTCTAACATGGTATATATTCATTAACCTGCGCTTGAATATCTTCTTTATTGAATTAATATCTTTGAATGTGATGTCCGAATTCAAAAACTGATTTTCTGCGATTTGAGAATCAATTATTGAATCAACCAACTGGTCTATACTCTGCGCATCATAATTCTTAATACTTCTTGAAGCCGCTTCAACACTGTCTGCCATCATTAACACGGCGGTCTCCTTGGAAAAAGGTATAGGACCAGGATAGCGGAATAGCCTTTCATCAATGACCTCACCCGGATGAACACTCTGATAATGCTTCAGGAAATAGCGTGTTGCAGTAGTACCATGGTGCGTTCTTATAAAATCAATAATTTGATCCGGTAGCTTATATTTTTTTGCCAGTTCGATGCCATCAATAACATGCTGTATAATGATTTTTGCACTTTCCTCATAAGGAAGCTCATCATGTGGGTTACCGTTTCCCATCCTGTTTTCTATGAAAAATCTAGGATTACTGATTTTTCCAATATCATGATACAATGCTCCGGCCCTTACCAATAATGCGTTTCCTCCTATTTTAAAAATTGCCTCCTCCGCAAGGTTTGCGACCTGAAGTGAATGTTGAAAGGTGCCGGGGGATTTAACAGCAAGTTCACGCATTAATTCAGAATTAGATCCAGAAAGTTCCAATAATGTAAAATCTGAAATAAACCCAAACGATTTTTCACTGATATAAATTAATGGATAAGCAAGAAGTACAGCGGCTGAACCAATAGTAAAAGGTAGTATGTCCGACATATTAAAACTAAATGTTGATGTCTCAATTATTAGTCTAATTGCGAGTTGTGCCAATAAACCCGTTATCAAAACCGCCATCATGGATGAGAGAAGCTGAGACCTTCTGCTTAATGAAGCAACAGAAAATATAGCCGCTATTCCTGCGAATAATTCAACTATCATAAAAGAGAATCCATCAGAAGAAAAGAAGGAACCAATGATAACTGCATTAAGATGCGTAAACAAAGCCGTCCTGGTATCGAAAAAAGTTCTAACAACTATTGGGATGAGAGAAAATGGTATGAAATAAATGTATTCTTTGGAAACTACTGAAACTCTGCACGCTATCAGATTTATAAGAATAATGAGTAAAAAAATAAAAGTTATTTCAGAGTTCTTAGAGAATATTGTAGGTCTGAAGAAGTACAAAAAACACATCATGACGGCTAGAGAAATTCCTACAGTAATTGTGTGGCCTATTAATAAATATCTTGACTCCCTCTTTCCATTTTCACTTCCCTGATTCAAATCTCTCCTGAAAGAATTCAAAATTTTTACTTTTTCAGAGGTAACAATTTCACCATTATTAATGATGCTTTGGCCTTTCTTGATCATTCCTCTCGAAGGTAAAATGCTCGACAAACTCTGATTCAGGACCTTATCACTAAATTCTTTGTTATAGAAAACTGAAACGGCGAAATAATTTAATAGGGAGTCGTGTAGCATTTGACTTTCATTTGCAGGCAGTACACTTAGCCTTTCTTCTATAAACTTATTAGCTGAACTAATGGTGAAAAATTCACCCAGCTTGAATTCTTTCTCTTCATTGTTTTCTAGAATATAAACTATAAAATCAGATTTTTTATTTAAGGTAATTTCAGAAGTTTCAATTATTCCAGTTTTAAAAATTGTATCCAAAACCTCTTTTGCAAGCTTCTGATGATCATATTTTATTCGTCCTAAAAAACCATCCCTTTCCTCAACATTTAAAAAAGATTTACTTCTTGAAAAATAGAATTTTCTATTTGTTAAAATTTCTTTTTTTTCCTGATTTATTTCGCCGGCAGATTTATAAATTGGAAAATCAAATGGTGCATTAAGGTCCTCATATTGCCACGGATTTCCTTCGAGTCTCGCAGAATCATATCTGAAGGAACTCTCTCCCGGCATTAGAACAACAATTGCCGCAACCGAGAAAAAATAAAGTAGAAACTTATACCATAAAGAATGTTTGTCTCTAATGAAATTTATTAAACGACTCATGCGCCTACAAAAAAAAGTATAATGCAAAATCACCTAACAAATTAGTTCATAAATTATTAACAAGGAATACAAATAATTTTTCTTAACAAC
>JBKCIQ010000012.1:0-3481 GCA_046302135.1 Bacteroidota bacterium
ACCGATATAACACAGGTCATACATGACAATGGAGGACTTGTTTACATGGATGGAGCAAATATGAATGCGCAAGTAGGATTGACATCTCCAGGAAATATTGGTGCAGATGTTTGTCATTTGAATCTTCATAAAACTTTTGCGATTCCACATGGTGGTGGAGGACCGGGAATGGGCCCTATTGGAGTAGTGGAGAAACTGGTTCCATATCTGCCTTCTCATCAGGTTATAAATACTGGCGGAAAAGATTCCATTTCTGCAGTTTCAGCCGCTCCCTATGGAAGCTCACTCATATTGCTTATTTCTTACGGATACATTAAAATGCTAGGGCCTGATGGATTAAAAGCAGCGACAGAAATTGCCATTTTAAATGCAAATTACATGATGGAAATTTTGAAAGACCATTATAAGATTTTGTATACCGGAAAGAATGGGCGTTGTGCACACGAAATGATTTTGGATTGTAACGAATTTAAAATGAGTAGCGGGGTAGAGGTAGCTGATATCGCGAAACGTTTGATGGACTATGGATTTCATGCACCAACTGTTGCTTTTCCTGTTGTAAATACCTTGATGGTAGAACCTACTGAGAGTGAGAGTAAGGCAGAGCTGGATCGTTTCTGTGAAGCCATGATTTCGATTAAGAACGAGATAAATGAAATCATAAATGGTGACTATGATAAATCAGAGAACGTCATTAAAAACGCTCCACATACCTCAAGATTAGTTGTGAGTGATGACTGGGATAAAAAATATTCAAGGGAGAAAGCTGCTTTCCCACTTGCATGGGTTAGGTCTAATAAATTTTGGCCAAGTGTTGCAAGAGTTGATAATGCATACGGAGACAGAAATTTGGTTTGTAGTTGTCTTCCGGTCGAATCATACATAAACGAACCTGTAAGTGCATAAAAATGGGAGATATTAAAATTTGTATTGAGGAAGAAAGTGGAGCAGTTACAGAACTGATAGCTCCTACCGAGATGGGATTGTCACTAATGGAATTCTTGAAGGGATATGAATATCCGATACTCGCTACTTGCGGCGGTATGGCACTGTGTGCTACCTGTCATGTAAGTATTTTAGAGGGGTTTGAGAAGTTGAATGAAATCAGTGATGATGAATACGCAATTTTAGATACTTTGCCTAACATTACGACAACTTCAAGATTGAGTTGCCAGTTGAAATTAAATCATGAAATGGATGGATTAAAAGTTAAAATATGTGGTGAGGGATGATGTTGTTAATATAACACGTAAAATAAAAACTAACTTTAAAAAAAAGAGCAATGGAAAATTTTAAACGATCGTCGTTTATTGAAGTTGGAGAAGCTTCATCAGAAAAATCAAAAAAACTTTTAACTTCAGCATTCAGTTGGATGGCCTTGGCTTTGGTTTTATCTACACTAGCGGCATGGATGTTCAATTTTATTCCTGAGTTAAATTCTCTATTAGTAAATACTCAAACAACCTCTGCAGGTCAAGTAAAGAAAGGCCTTACAGTTTTCGGTTGGATTGTCATGTTTGCCCCAATTATTCTGGTATTGATAATGAGTGCAAGACTGCAAAAGATGTCAATGATTGCTCTGATCAGTTGCTTTATTATTTTTTCAGTCGTTAATGGCATGTCTTTATTTTTTGTTTTTAGCCATTACCAAATAGGTAAAGTGATAAATGTTTTTTTAAGCTCTACAGCTCTTTTTGGTTTGTTTGCAGCCGCAGGCTATTTTACAAAGACTGATCTTTCAAAGTTAGGGTCAATATTGACGATAGGTTTAATTGGAATTGTAGTTGCGGGCTTAATCAACTTTTTTATAGGAAGCCATACAATGGATTATGTGATCAGTTTCTTGGGTGTAGTTATTTTCACCGGTCTTACCGCGTATGATGTGCAGAAAATAAAAAATATGGGGAGCACCTTAGATGAGGGGGAAAATTTTTCCAAAATGGCGATCATGGGAGCTTTGAGTTTGTATCTGGATTTTATCAATCTTTTTCTTTTTTTGCTTCGCCTTTTTGGTGGCGGAAGAGATTAGACTCAATTAGGTTTTTGCATTGGCAGAAATCTTTACAGGTTGTTATTTACCAGATTAATTAAGATTTCAATGGAACCAATTATAGAAATTTCGAATATAGCCAAAAGGTACAAAATCGGTTCTGAAGAGATTTTTGCCTTACGCGATGTATCTTTAAAAATTTTTAAAAATGAATATGTTGCCTTAATGGGACCTTCAGGATCAGGTAAGTCTACATTAATGAATGTTTTGGGCTGTCTTGATAGTCCAACCAGTGGGGAATATGTTTTGAATGGAATTTCTGTTGCTAAAATGTTAGACAATCAATTGGCTGAGGTAAGAAATAAAGAAATTGGCTTTGTTTTTCAGACATTTAATTTGTTACCTCGTTCTACTGCACTGGATAATGTAATGTTACCTTTAATTTATGCAGGAATGCCAAAAGACAAACGTGAAATTAGAGGGAAGGAAGTGCTTGAACAAGTTGGACTCGGTAACAGGATGACACATAAGCCAAATGAACTTTCCGGCGGACAAAGACAACGGGTTGCAGTTGCACGAGCTTTGGTAAACAATCCCGCTATAATTCTTGCAGATGAGCCTACCGGGAATCTTGATTCCAAGACCTCTGTGGAAATAATGGGTCTTTTTGAGGAAATCCATAGGAAAGGCAACACTATAATTTTAGTTACCCACGAGGAAGATATTGCCCTACACGCTCACCGCATTGTTCGATTAAAAGATGGTTTGGTTGAATCCGACAAAAAAAACCAAAATGTTATAACCTACGCTAAAAGAACGGCAGAATCAGAGAAAATTAATTAATTTAGATTTAGATTAAACCTATTTAGGTTTAAAGCATCAAATGCGGGTAAAACTTAATAAAAATGAAAAACACTAAAATCAATTTACTTTTTTCGGCAGCTCTAATTTTAATATCTGCCTCTTTTTTTAGCTGTAAAAAAGATAAAAATGAAGAGGATAACGACACCTCCGACGCTGCAGACAACGCATTGTCACAACAATCTTATAACGACTTGGGAACAATGGCTGATGAAGCACTTAGGAACGGAACCTCTAACACCTACAAGTTCTCAAATCCTAACAGTGTTCTGAGTGTTTGCGCAAACTTAGATTTGACTTCTGGAACAAAAGTGCCAATTTCCACAGATGGAAAAGATACCATTACAGTTGATTATGGCGCTACTAATTGCCTTTGTAATGATGGGAGGTACAGACGTGGTGCGGTAAGGTTTGTTTATACTGGCCCATACAGATCAGCCGGTACTGTTATTACTGTAACACCAATTAATTATTTTGTTAATGATAATTCCATTCAAGGAACAAAAACAATAACAAATCAAGGAAGTGGAGCAGGCTATTTTATGCGTCATTCTATTGTTGTGAATGGAACCATTGTAAAAGCTAATGGAGCGGGTACAATAACCTGGAGCTGCAATAGAACAAGAGATT
>JBKCIQ010000013.1:0-1029 GCA_046302135.1 Bacteroidota bacterium
AAGTAGTGCAATCTTTAGATTGTCTATGTCAAAAAATTACAAACAACTCAGTTTAGAGCAAAGGTATCAAATCGAAGCATTACTTAAAGCCGGTATGAGCCAAAAATCCATTGCTACACAACTCAATGTTCATCCCTCCACCATTTGCCGTGAAATTAAGCGCAATGTGGCTAAGCGTGGCCGAACATCGGGAAATTATTATGCTATAATAGCCGCAAGAAAAACTAAGGCAAGGCATATTAAAAAACCCAAGCGAATTATTTTTAGCCAAGAGATGAAAACTCAAGTTGTTAATTATTTAGAGATTCACCGTTGGAGCCCGGAGTTTATTAGTAAATGTGCTAAGGGTGTTCAAGTCAGTCACGAATGGATCTATCAATGGATATGGAAATGTAAGCATGAAAATACGACCATGTCAAGACCCTTTAAAAAACTTTACAGATATCTTAAGCACGGGAAGAGGAAACGTAAACGGGGTAACCGATATGATAGTCGCGGGACAATACCCAAAAGAGTATCTATCGAAAAGAGACCAAAAATTGTTGCAAAGAGAAAGCGTATTGGAGATATAGAAGTTGATTTAATGATGGGTCAAAATCATAAAGGAGCACTTTTAGTAATGACAGATAGAGCTACTCTTCAGACTCGACTTAAGAAGCTTAAAAATAAATCTAGTGCAGAAGTAATGAGCGGTATTGTTGAGAATTTAAATCGCAATAATTACTTTGCTCATACTTTAACGTTTGACAATGATAAAGCTTTTAGCTGCCATATGCAGGTAGCTAAGTTAATGAACGTCAAAACCTATTTCACAAGGCCCTACACCAGTCAGGATAAAGGAACAGTAGAAAATAGAATAGGTGTGATTAGAAGATTTTTATCAAAGAAAACAAATCTTAATTTTGTAACGGAAAACATGGTTAAACAAATTGAAGAAAAAATAAACAACAGGCCAGTAAGAAAATTTAATTACTTAACACCTAACCAAGTACTACAGGAAAAAATTGCACTTATAACTTGAACTTAGAT
>JBKCIQ010000014.1:0-72050 GCA_046302135.1 Bacteroidota bacterium
TTAGCAAAAAACCCTGAGGTAATTGGTATTCCTGAAAGAGAAAGCAAACCTATTACCATACATGCTGCCACCAATGGATTTCTCTTATTCAATCCATTGAACAAAGCAAAAACTTCATTTCCTTCGTTTCCTTTAGACAAATGATGTAAAACTGTGAATATACCTATACTTCCGATAGAGTAAGACAAAGTGTAATACAGGATTGATGAGAATGAATTATTACCACCACTGATGATTGCCATCAACATAAATCCGGCATGTGAAATACTGGAATAAGCAAGCATTCTTTTCACATTGGACTGAACCGCAGCAGTAATATTAGAAACTATTAATGAAGCCGCAGAAATTACAGCGATTATCATTTTCCACTTATAGGCTATTGTTCCTCCATCAAACGCGCTGAACAAACGAATAAAGGCTACAATTGCGGCAGTCTTTACAACGGTTCCCATGAATGCTGTAACCACCGTCGGCGATCCCTGATAAACATCCGGACTCCAAAAATGAAAAGGTGCCGCTGCAACTTTGAAGCACATTGCAATAAGCATCATTAAAATTCCAACGTAAAAAAACGAAGGCAAAGACTTCGCAGAAGAAAGAATCATTGCAATGGTACCAATATCAAAAGTTCCTGTGGCTCCGTAAATGAGCGCGATACCAAAGAGCAAAAACCCGCTTGCGAAAGATCCCATCAGAAAATATTTAAAGCCCGCCTCGTTACTGGAAACGTCTTTTTTTCTTGAAGCGGCCATAACGTAAAGCGGTATGGAAAGTATTTCAATACCCAAAAATAGCATCACCATATTCGTGTACGAAACCATAATGATTGCGCCAGTTAGCGCGAAACAAACCAAAGCAAAATGATCTGCGGTAGAACTTATTTCTTCGAAATAATCACTGGCAAAAATGAACCAAAAGAATGCAGTTGCAAGTATTACTCCACTAAAAGCCAACTCGAAACGAGTGAACTGCAACATGTTTCCAAATTGAGGGATAGTTACAGGATTATTCCACTCATAAAAATTAAGGCAGTATGCAGATAGAACGCCAAGCGGAATAAGGTAAGCTAGAAGCTTGCGAAATTTGAATATCTCCGCAAGTAGGGAAATTACACCAAGACCTCCTAATGTAAACAATGCTATCATAATTTTTTAATTTCTGTTTTCATCATTGTTTATTTCCCTAATGAATTCAACAGTTCAGTTACTGCAGGCGCGGCTAGGTCATTCAACGGCTTTGGATATACACCAAAAGCAATAATTGCCGCGCAAACAATTATCAATACCAACTTATCGGTTGAAGCCAATTCACCAAATGATGAAGTAACTGAATTGGTTTCGCCAAGCATAATTTTCTGGTAAGAGCGAAGCATATAAACTGCTCCGAAAACAACTGTAAGCCCTGAAAATACAGCAGCCCATTTACCGTATATAAATATTCCATTTAATAAAAGAAACTCTCCAACGAAACCATTGGTAAGCGGCAGAGCAACCGATCCCAACAAAATAATCAGAAATAAAACAGAAAAAGTTGGATTGACATTTCTTATTCCACCAAGCTCTTCTAATTTTCTAGTACCTGTATGACGTAATAAAATATCCGCGATAAGGAATAAGCCAACCACATTTACACCGTGACTCAACATCTGAATAACACCACCCTGAATTCCCTGCTGATTAAATGATAAAATTCCTGCCGCAATGAGTCCAACGTGTGCAATTGAAGAATATGCAATCAGACGCTTGTAATCTTTCTGCATAATAGAAATTATGCTTGCATAAATAATTCCAATGATACTGAGACCAATCGCAACGGGACCCCATTCTGTAGCAGCTCCGGGAACTACCGGCAAGAGCCATCTGATCAAGCCAAAAGTCCCCATTTTCAGCATAATTCCTGACAACAGCATTGTTCCTGTTGTGGGTGCTGTAACGTAGGTATCAGGCTGCCATGTATGAAGAGGAAAAACAGGCATCTTAATAGCGAAGGCAAGAAAAATGAACCAGAAGACAAAAGTTTGTTTTTCTGCAGGTAAGGCTCTTCCGGCATTGTACAAATCCTGCATTGCCCATGACTTTGTTCCTGTAAGTCCTGTGTTGTTGTAGAGGTAAATCAAAGCAACCAACATGAACAAGCTACCAAACAACGTGTAAATAAAAAATTTGAAAGTTATTTTACCTCTGTTTTCACCTCCCCAAAGCAAGCATATGAAGTAAATCGGAATAAGGGCAAGTTCCCAAAAAACATAAAACAAGAATCCATCACGAGCTACAAAAACTCCAACCAAAGCCATCTGCATCAACATAATTAAACTGTAAAATGAATTGGTTTTTGAATATTCTGTTTTATAGGAAGAAAGTATAATCAATGGAACCAAAAATGTAGTGAGTAAAACCATTAATATGGAAATTCCATCCAACCCTACTGAAAACTTTACACCTATAGATTGAATCCAGGTACAATCGAGACTGAGAAGTTTTTGAGTGTCAAGTGGATTATGTTTGAATTGAATTAGTGCAAACACTGAAATGAAAAACTGGACAACGCTGAAAAACAATGCCGCATTACGGGCTGTATTACCGCGTAGCAGGTATACCAACACCGCGGCAAAAAGAGGAAAAACAATTAATAAACCGGTTAACATAATCTATCTTATTATTCCGAAAAAGATAATCAGTATTATTCCTATTACCATTCCGAAAATATAAAAGCCAATTTTTCCTGTTTGCAGGCGACGCATGTTTTCACCGCACCACCTCAAAACATTTCCTGTTGAATTTACTATTTCATCAATAATTTTTTCGTCAGCCCAACGTAGTCCTTTAGAAATTTCATCGATGGGAACTCTAAATATTTTTTCATACAACTCATCAACCTTGTATTTATTGTAAATTAATTTTTGCCAAGGACGAAGTTTATCTTCATTATCAACAGGCAATACTCTGTTAACTATGAACATTTGTCTAGTAAAATAGAATGCGGCGAAAAATGCAGTTACTGTTAACCCCATTATAATCCACTCAGTGGAATGGTTTGGCAACTCAGCGATGTTTCTTTTGATAACCGGTTGCAGCCAACCATTTAACCAGTGACCTCCACCAAATAATTCAGGAATTCCTATTAGACCACCCAGTATTGTTAAAATACAGAGAACAACGAGTGGAATAGTCATTGATTTTGGTGACTCGTGTAAGTGCTCCAGTTGGTGTTTAGTTCCTCTGAATTCACCGTGGAAAGTGAGGAAATACATTCTGAACATATAGAAAGTGGTGAATACAGATCCGATAACTGCAAGTAACCACATGATGGGGCTGTATGCATAAACGTGAGCGAAAATTTCATCTTTAGAGAAAAATCCTGAGAGAAGCGGGAAACCTGAGATTGCGAGTGTAGCAATCAGCATGGTAATGTGTGTAACCGGAAGATGTTTTTTAAGTCCTCCCATTTTACGCATATCCTGCTCGTGGTGCATGGCATGAATTACGCTACCTGCACCAAGAAACAAGAGCGCTTTGAAAAATGCATGAGTAGTAACGTGAAATATTCCGGAAGTATAGGCTCCTACCCCTAGACCTAAAAACATGTATCCCAATTGAGAAACGGTTGAGTAGGCAAGAACTTTTTTAATGTCGTTTTGTAGAAACCCAATTGTTGCGGCAAAGAGTGCGGTTGCCAGACCTACAATTGCTATTACGGCAGATGCAGTAGGACTTGATGCAAAAATAAGGTTGGAACGAACAACCATATAAATACCGGCTGTTACCATTGTTGCAGCATGGATTAAGGCTGAGACAGGTGTAGGACCGGCCATTGCATCAGGCAGCCAGGTATAAAGAGGGATCTGTGCACTCTTTCCCATTGCTCCAACAAAAAGTAAGAGTGCAATCGTTGTTATTAATCCTGGTGATTTACCGGTAAGCCCGTTGAAGACTCCATCAAAAGTTGTGGTGCTTGTTGTTACAAAAATTAAAAATATTCCAAGAATAAAACCTAAATCACCAATGCGGTTCATGATGAAGGCCTTATTTGCAGCTTTGTTATATTCTGTATTCTTGAACCAGAATCCGATCAACAAATAAGAGCAAAGTCCAACTCCTTCCCAACCTACAAACATGATTAGATAATTGTTTCCCATTACTAATAGCAACATGAAAAACACAAAAAGATTCAGGTACGCGAAAAAACGATAGAACCCTTCATCTTCTTTCATATATCCCGTTGAGTAAACGTGGATGAGAAATCCTATTCCTGTAATGATCAAAAGAAATAGGCATGATAAGGGATCGATAAGAAATTCAAATGGTACACTCAGACTACCTGCTGTAATCCAATCAAAAACTTTTACAGTGAAAGCTTTTTTGTCAGCTCCATTGACTTCAATAAACATCAGGAGAGACATAACGAACGAAGCGAAAACAACAGCAGAAGCAATAAATCCTGAAGCTGACTTAGGTAATTTCTTTCCAAATAATCCATTGATCAACCATCCCAGCAAGGGAAACAATGGAATAAGTGGGGCAAATTTTATCATCTCTACTTCAGTTTAATTTTTCAAATTACTCATTACGTTAATGTCAATTGACTTTACGTTCCTGTAGATCATTGTAATAATGGCAAGTCCCACAGCAACCTCTGCAGCAGCAACAGCCATAATGAAAAAAACAAATACCTGGCCTTTTGAATCTGAATAATAGGTAGAAAACGCAGCAAGGAGTAAGTTAACCGCATTTAGCATCAACTCTATGCACATAAAAAGTATAATAGAGTTCCGGCGAAACATAACGCCAAAGACACCAATTGAAAATAATATTGCACTCAAATAAATGTAATAATCTACAGGAATGAATTGCAATATGGCGAGCAATGAACTCATGATTTAATATCTTTTTTACCCAGCATTACCGCTCCTACCATCGCGCCAAGCAACAGGAAAGAAGATAATTCAAAAGGCAATAAATAATCTTTAAATAAAACATCACCAAGTTTTTCTACAAGCCCTATATCACTTACGGCGGTATTTGAAAGGGGTAGTGAAGTTCCTTTCAATGCGCCAACTAAAGTAATGAGCAAACAACCAAATCCCAGTACTGCGGCGGCACGCAAAACATAATTCTTCACAGGTTCGGTATCATGGTTCAAATTAAGTAACATGATAACGAATAGAAATAATACCATGATTGCTCCTGCATATACCACAATGTGAACAACCGCAAGGAACTGAGCATTCAATAAAATGTAATGACCTGCAATGGCGAAAAAAGTCATTACCAAATAAAGCACGCTATGCACAGGGTTCTTTGAAAAGACTACCATCAACCCGCACATCACTGCGAGAAAAGAAAGAAACCAGAACACACCTTCAGTAACTTGTATTTTCATTAATGGCATCACGGGCGCAAAAATATCAATTAATGTTTTTCTTTCAACTGTTTATTTTCAAACAATTCATTGTGCTTAAGTCCGGGAATTTTCTTGAACTCGCCTACTTCGCTGGTTTGTCTCTTGGTAACATCGATCTTATTTCCTTTTTCCAAAGACTCTACCAATTTATCCTTTCCATAAACAAAATCATCACGCTCGTATTCTACATCCACTATTCTGTCTGTCAAAAAAATTGCTTCTTTAGGGCAGGCTTCTTCGCATAAGCCACAAAAAATACAGCGCAACATGTTAATCTCATAGATGCGTGCGTATTTTTCTTCTCGGTAAAGATTTTCCTCTCCTTTTTTTCTCTCTGCAGACTCCATTGTAATTGCTTCCGCAGGACATGCCACAGCACATAAACCGCAAGCAGTACAACGTTCAGCACCATTTTCATCTCTTTTCAAAACATGCTGTCCACGATAAACAGGTGCGCGTGGTCTTTCTTTCTCAGGATAGTCTATGGTAACCTTCTTTTTAAAAAGATGACTCATGGTAATTGACATTCCTTTAAGAATGGCAGGCAGGTAAATCTTCTCAGAAAAACTCTGCTCCTTGTTGCTAACCATTTTAGATCTGTTCGTGAGTTGCATAGTTTTTAATTAAGAAATGAAATATTTTACAATTGAAACAATGAAAACATTCACAATGGACAAAGGGATCAAAACTTTCCAACCTAAATTCATCAATTGATCATATCTGAATCTCGGAAGTGTCCATCTGATCCACATAAAGGTTGAGATGAATATGCAAACCTTAATGAAATAAGCAAGGAAACCAATTAACGAAATTGCCCAATGTCCTTCAACCAATCCGAGTGAATTGTAAACTTCTTTTGCGAAAGGAAAATTATACCCTCCAAAAAATAATCCTGCCATCACTGCAGACGAAACAAACATATTGATGTATTCAGAAAAAAGGAAAAAACCTAGTTTCATGGAGGAGTATTCAGTGTGGTATCCACCAATCAATTCACTCTCACACTCAGGTAAATCAAATGGGGCACGGTTGGTTTCTGCAAGTGCGCAAATAAAGAAGATTAAAAATCCAAGAGGATTAAGAGCCGCATAGCACCAACCTTGATCTTGACTTTCTAAAATCTGTCTGAAACTTAAAGTACCTGTTAAAACAACAAGAGAAATAATCGAAAGTCCCATCGCAATTTCATAACTGATCATTTGGGAAGAAGCTCTTACAGCTCCAAGCAATGAATATTTATTATTTGATGCCCATCCGCCAATCATAATTCCATAAACTCCAAATGAAACTACACCAAGAATATATAGTATACCGATGTTAATATCTGTAACCTGTAGTTCAATTACCTTCCCATCGTAATCAAAATCTTTTCCCCACTGAATAACCGCCCCAGTCATACAAGCGGTAAGCATTGCTAGTGAGGGGCCAAGAATAAATAGAAATTTATTTGAAACATTCGGAATAATCTCTTCCTTGAAGAACATTTTAGTTCCATCAGCGGCAGGCTGAAGAAAACCGAGAGGCCCGGTTCTGTTTGGACCTTTCCTATCCTGAAGCCACGCGGCAAATTTTCTTTCCCACCAGGTAGAGTACATCGCAACCAATAATCCAACGGTAAATACGCCTACACAAATAATTAGTTTTTCGAGTATATCGGGCCAGTTGAGAATCATAGTTTATTGCTTATTGTTGTCTTCCAGTTTTTTCATTGGAATAAAACCCAATGCTCTTTGATGTTTTAAAATATCAATTTTTGCCTGGTTGAGGGAAGTGTAATGGTTCGCAGAAATTACTGAGTGATGAGAAATAGGTGACGGACCTTCAATTTCCCAATCAGATTTTTTCTTTTTGTCGAACCTGCAGGTGTTACAGATAAATTCTTCCACTTCTCCCCATTGGTCTTTACGTGCAGTTACTCGTAGAACTTGTTCACCTTTAAACCATAACCTTACCTTACCGCTACATTTTGAATTCTCACACTTTCTGTGTGCTTCCATTGGTTTTGTATACCAAACCCTGCTTTTAAAACGGAAAGTTTTATCAGTCAATGCCCCAACAGGACAAACGTCAATAACATTACCTGAAAAATCATTCTGAATTGCATTCTGAATATAAGTTGAAATTTCAGCCGCGTCACCGCGATGTATAACACCATGAACTCTATTATCCGTAATCTGATCACAGGTTTTCACACAACGATAACACAGAATACAACGGGTCATGTGCAATTGTACGTATTTCCCAATGTCTATTTTTTCAAACTCTCTGCGCTTAAATTCGTATCGTGTTTTTTGAGCTCCGTTTTGATATCCTAAATCTTGCAAATGACACTCACCGGCCTGATCGCAAACCGGACAATCTAATGGGTGGTTAATGAGTAAAAATTCAACCACACCTTTTCTTGCCTCTAATAAATCAGCTGATGTATTGTTTTGCACTTCCATTCCATCCATTACTTCCGTGCGGCAGGATGCCACCGGCTTGGGCATTGGATTTGGATTTTGTGCAGAACCTTTTGTAACCTTAACAATACAAGTACGGCAGTAACCTCCGCTTGTTTTAAGTTTTGAATAATAACACATGGTGGGAGGTGCCACCTGCGGACCAATCATTCGAGCTGCCTGTAGAATGGTCGTTCCTTTTGGAACTTCTATTTCGTGACCGTCTATCGTTACTTTAGGCATAGTTTCAATTCATTAATTTATTATCAGGCTTCTACTAAATTATTCAATCTGTAATAGTGATGAACATCTTTAATTGAAGCAGGATTTTTAACATACTCTTCGAATTCATTGCGGAAATGACGTATTGCTGCGGCAACAGGCCAGGCCGCCGCTTCACCTAGAGGACATATTGTTTTTCCTTCAATTTTACTTTGAATATCCCACAATAAATCCACATCCTGCAATGTTCCTTTCCCGGACAAAATTTTATGAAGAATCTTTTCCATCCAACCTGTTCCTTCACGGCATGGCGAACACTGTCCGCAACTCTCATGATGATAAAATCTGGAGAATGTATATAAATTCTTTACTATTGAAGTATCTTCATCCATTACAATAAATCCACCTGAACCCAACATGGTTCCAGTTTGAAAACCCCCGTCGCTTAAACATTCATAAGTCATTAACCTTGGTTGTCCTTTTGCAGTTTTTATAAATAGATAAGTTGGCAAGATAGGAACAGAAGAACCTCCTGCAACCACAGCTTTGAGTTTTTTTCCATTTCGTATTCCGCCACAATATTCATTGCTGAAAATAAATTCTTCAACAGGAACACCCAACTCTATTTCATATACACCGGGTTTGTTAATGTGCCCTGAAGCAGAAATCAATTTTGTACCGGTTGATTTGCCTACACCAATTTTAGCGTATGCTTCACCACCTTCATTAACTATTGGAACAACAGCGGCAATGGTTTCAACATTGTTTACCACTGTCGGACAACCCCAAAGTCCTGCTACTGCAGGAAAAGGAGGTTTAATTCTTGGATTACCTCTTTTACCTTCGAGTGACTCAAGTAACGCAGTTTCTTCCCCACAGATGTAGGCTCCGGCTCCTACCTGAACACTTAAATCCAATGAGTAATTGGTTCCTAAAATATTTTCACCGAGCCAGCCGGCTGAGTAAGCTTCTTTGATTGCGTTTTCGAGAATTCGAGCGACATAAAAATATTCTCCCCTGATGTAAATGTAAGAACGGCGCGCTCCCAAAGCAAAGGAAGAAGTAATCATACCCTCAATTAAAGCGTGAGGGATTTTTTCCATCAACCAACGATCTTTAAAAGTGCCGGGTTCAGATTCATCAGCATTGCAAACCAAATAACGAGGAACACCTTCGGGCTTTGCTAGAAAAGACCACTTCAATCCTGTAGGAAAACCTGCACCACCACGTCCACGAAGTCCTGACTTTTTTACCTCCTCAGTAACTTGATCCGGAGTCATGTTTTTTAGCGCCTTTTCTACTGAAGCATATCCGCCATGAGCACGATAAACTTCAAGCGTGTGAATCCCCGGAACATTTTCGTTATGCAATAATAATTTTCTTCCCATTTACATCTATACTTATAGTGTATTGTGATAATCTTGATCTGTGTAAAATCTTGCTCTGCCTTCCCCTCTGTATTTTTCAATTAGCGCGTCAACTTTTTCTGTAGTAAGATTTTCATGGTATGAAGCGCCACATTGCAACATTGGTGCTGTACCACAAGAACCTAAACATTCAACAGTTTTCAGTGTGAACATGCCATCTTTCGTTGTTTCACCATCTTTAATTCCTAGTCTTTTTTCTATGTGACGAACAATGTCTTCCGCACCACACAACCAACAAGAACTAGTTCTACAAACTTCCAGAATACATTTACCAACAGGTTTCAAATTAAACATGGAATAAAATGATGCAACTTCGAAAACCTCTATTGGCTTGATGTTTAAAATTTCAGCCACTTTATCCATTACCTCCGCGTTTAGCCAACCATTGTTTTCAGCCTGAGCAATATGAAGAATAGGAATCACAGCAGACTTTTGTTTTCCTTCGGGGTAATGGGAAATGATAGCTTTTATCTCCTCCATTGCCTTTTCGGAAAACTGAACGGACTGCCTTTTTTCTTTGTCAAACTTTTGAACTCCGTGAACCTGTGCTCCCATTTTATTTATTCTTGTTTCAGTTTCTTATTTTCATTTTTTTAGTGGCTGAGCTTGTCGAAGCCACCATTTTTTAAGCATCTAATTCTCCCGCTATCACATTCATTGAACTCATCGTCAAAATTGCATCACTCAACATTCCACCTTTTATCATCTCCGGATAAGCCTGATAATAAATAAAACAAGGCCTTCTGAAATGTAAACGGAACGGTGTTCTTCCACCATCACTCACTAAATAAAAACCTAACTCACCGTTACCGCCCTCAACTGCGTGATAAACTTCACCAACAGGAACATCCTGCTCACCCATCACAATTTTGAAGTGATAAATCAGCGCTTCCATGTTGTTGTAAACTTCTTCTTTTGGTGGAAGGAAAAATGCCGGAATATCCGCATGGAAACCTCCTTCTTTAGGCATTTTTGCTAACGCCTGTTTGATGATGCTTAAACTCTGCCACATCTCTTCTTCCCTTACCATAAAACGGTCGAAGGTATCTCCGTCTTTTCCAACTGGAATTATGAATTCAAAATCTTCATAAGATGAGTATGGATTCATGACACGCACATCGTAATCTACTCCCGCGGCGCGTAAGTTCGGTCCTGTGAAAGAATAACTTAATGCGCGCTCAGCAGAAATTGGTCCTGCACCTATTACACGATCCATGAAAATTTTGTTGCGAACCAATAAATTTTCAAACTCTTTTAATCCTGCAGGGAATTTTTCAATGAATTCATTGATTAAATCCCAGGTTTTTTGTGGCCATTCTCTCTCAAAACCTCCAATTCGTCCAATGTTGGTTGTTAACCTTGCCCCACATATCGATTCGAAAATATCATAAATTTTTTCTCTCCACTGGAAAATATATAGGAAACCTGTCATCGCGCCCGTGTCCACTCCAATTACAGAGTTACATATAATGTGATCAGCTATTCTGGACAACTCCATAATGATGACCCTCATGTACTCAACGCGCTTCGGCAATTTTGCACCTATGAGTTTTTCTACTGTCATCTCCCAACCCATATTATTGATCGGTGAAGAACAATAATTTAATCGATCCGTTATAGGAGTAATTTGGTTGTAAGGACGACGTTCTGCCAACTTTTCAAAAGCACGGTGTATGTACCCAATAGTAGGTGTTGATTCAAGGATGATTTCCCCGTCAACTTTTAAAACATTTTGAAAGATTCCATGAGTTGCAGGATGTGTGGGACCTAAATTGATAATTGTATAATCTTTCTCAATCTCTTCTTCGGTAAGCGTGGTTGCCACCGATTCCGGATCAGATTTTAAATATTCCTTATCTATTTTTTTTACTTTCTTTTTACTCATTTTTATGGAGCATTAACGTCCGAACATTCTATCGTCTTTATCCTCCCTGGTTTGATCCTCGAGCGGATATTCTTTCCTTAACGGGTGATAATCCATTTCATCCATATTTAAAATCCTTTTGAGATTTGGATGTCCCATGAACTTTACACCAAAGAAATCAAAAGTTTCCCTTTCCATCCAGTTTGCTCCTAGCCATAAATCAGTAGCTGTTGGAATTTCAGGATGATTAATTGGGAAAAAAGTTTTCACTCTGATTCTAAGATTCTTGGGCATATTATGAAGATGGTACACCACTCCCAATTGTTTTTCATCCGGTGTTTGAATACCTGTAAGGTCTGTAAGGAAATGAAAGTTTAAGTCAGAATCATTTTTCAGAAAAGACAAAACATCATGTATTTTTTCTTTATTGACAACAAAGACAGGGAAATCGGATAGCAACTCGGCGGCTTCGATGGAACCATGGAACTTTTCAGAAAGCTTTCCATTAACCAGATCGAGTAATTCCTTTTTGTCCATTGATTCTTTTATTCTAATCCGTAAGAATTCATCATTTTTTTGTATTCCTCAGAATTTCTTCTCCTAAAAGATTCCTTCTGAGTAAGGTCCTGTATTTTTAGAATCCCTTCAATAATTTGCTCCGGTCTTGGAGGGCATCCTGGAACATAAACATCAACAGGAATAATCCTATCGATACCTTGCAAAACGCTGTAAGTGTCAAAAATTCCGCCGCTAGAGGCACAAGCACCAACTGATAAAACCCATTTTGGCTCTGCCATTTGCTCATAAACTTGGCGGAGAATAGGACCCATTTTTTTTGCAATTGTTCCCATTACCATTAGCATATCTGCCTGACGAGGAGAGAAACTCAATCTTTCTGATCCAAATCGTCCCAAATCGTAATGAGAAGCCATAGTTGCCATGAATTCAATTCCGCAACAAGAGGTTGCAAAAGGTAACGGCCATAAAGAGTTTTTTCTAGCAAGACCCACGGCGTCTTCCAACTTACCAGCGAAAAAACCAGGTCCTTCAAGTCCTTGAGGAACTTTGGCAATTTCTAATTTCGTTCTTTTAGTTACGTTTTCCATACAACAAATTTTAATCTTCCCACTTTAATGCCTTCTTGGCAATAATATAATAGAAACCAACTAGCAAGAGAATAACAAAAGAAAACATTTCAATAATTCCGGTAAGGCCCAAAGATTTAAAATTAACTGCCCAAGGATACATGAAAATCACCTCCACGTCGAACAAGACAAATAAAATTGCAACCAAAAAATACTTAATTGAAAAAGGAATCCTCGCATTTCCTTTCACATCAATTCCACACTCAAAGGTTTCCAACTTTGTTTTGGTCTTTCTTTTGGGACCAAGTAAGTGGGTGACAGTCATCATAATCCCCACGAATCCGAGCGCAACAAAAAAGAGAATTACTATGGGCAAAAAATCAGAAGGAGTCTGAGAAACCATTTTGTTTAATTTTTCGGATGTAAGTTTAACAATTTTATCTCATTCAGTCAATAATTATTCTGATTTTTTTTAAGAAGGTATTATTTGTAAATAAAAGGCAAAAAAAAACCCGCCAAAATTTGACGGGTTAAATGGGACATTAAATGTTTTATTTATCACCTGTTTTTTTCTTATATTCTAAATACTTAGCAACCTGTTCTGCATATTTTTTGAAGCTTGCATCAGTAACAGTTTGAGTTCTAGGGAACTCGCTTGATCCGCAAATTTCTTCACGGGTGTTTTGAAGATCAATTGCCAAAGCTTCAGCCTGTGCTTCAGTTAAGCTACAATTGATTTCATTGTAAACAGTTGTAAGTTTCACCTTGTCTACCCTCTGTCCGCTTGTGTAAGAGGTAACAAGCTTTGTAAATTCAGAGATTTTAGAATCTGTTGTAGAACGGCTGATTTGTGCGTTCATCATTGTTGCACTAACAAAGGCAACCATCAATAAAACTAACTTTTTCATATTTGTTTTTGTTTTTATTATTCTTACTCTTAAGGATTTTCAGATTACTCCCCCTATTTGACTGCGGGAACAGTTTTTAATTATTTAAAAGAACAATAAAATTTTCTTAAACAAATGTAGTTCAGAAATGTCAATAAACAAGTATTTTTTCCCCTAAATCGACCAAAAGCCATTCAAATTCGATGTTAGGTATAAACAAGGATTGGACCAAAAAAAAGGCCCCTATTTTTTAGTTCATGAAGAAAACATATTTTTGCTGTTTTTTAAAACCCATATTTAAATTAAACGTTGATATTTAGATAATTGTATCCGAAATGAACTGTAAGATTAAATTATTCTTATTTTATTTGGCGCTCCAATTAATTTTAATTCAAGGAGTTTTCTCGCAATCGAGACAAAGTGAAGATTCTATCGTAAGTCTAGATTCCATTAAATTGGAAAAATTGAAAAAAAGTTCTGAAAGAATTAAAGCGATTTCAGATTCAATTACGGCCATATTAGACTCAGTTGATGCAGAAATAACAGCTATGACACAAGCACACTTAGACAACAAACCATGGCATGTTCATGCAAAATTTAGCTCAACTATCACACAAGTGACACTTAATAACTGGGTAGGAGGAGGCCAGAACAGTGTGTCGCTTGTTGGCACTTCTGATATTGCCGCAGACTATAAGAAAAAAAATACAGCATGGGAAAATGACATAAGTCTACACTATGGGATCATTAGACAAGGAGAAAACAGAAACTGGTGGAAAAATGACGATCAGCAACAGTTTAACTCAAAACTCGACATTAAAGCATTTAAATTATGGAATTACTCTTTACTATTTGAAGTAAGAACTCAGTTCTCACCAGGCTACAATTACCCTGATGACTCCACTTTAATTTCTGATATCATGGCTCCCGGCTACATAATTTTAGCTTCCGGTTTGGATTTTAAGACAAAAAACAAAAAACTCACATTACTTGCCGCTCCAGTGACCGTAAAAACAACTGTGGTTAACAATACAAAGCTAGCCAATGAGGGTGCATTCGGAGTTGATCCAGCGATATATGACGATCTTGGAGTAATGATAACACCCGGTAAAAAAAGAAGATCGGAAATAGGAGGATTTCTTAAGTTCAAATTCAAAAGACAATTTTTCAAAAAAATTACAGTGGAAAATAATCTTGAATTATTCTCAAATTACATTGACAAACCTGAAAATATAGACATTAACTGGGGAACCATAACATCAATTAAAATATTAAAATATTTTTCTGCCAACTTAACCACCAACCTGATTTACGATGATGATGTTGATGTGCCTGTTGACCGAGACGGCGACGGAATAAAAGAAGGCGTTGGTCCGAGACTACAATTTGAACAAATGTTTGGTTTTGGGTTTACCTATAAAATTGATTAACTCGATTCTAAGGAATTTATCAATTAAGATGTAACTTTTTATACCGGATTCAATTATTCTTTATAAAAACTATTATGAAAAGAATACCGGTAGTCTTTTGTTTCATCTTTATTTCAACTTTTTTTTACTCTAAACATAAAAAAGTTAATCTTTCCGAAGCTCTTAAATCAAAAATGGTAGAAATTAATGTAGGCCGTGTTACAGGCTATCAGGGTAAATGTTTAAAGCTAAAAATGATTAATCTTACAGCAGACTCAGTTTATGTTAAGGTAACACCAGGCTGGGTTTTCGACAGCGATGATAGTACTGCGCAAGACCTGATTGTTATTAAAGAATTTACTTTTGTATTGGGAAAATTTGACAAAAAAACTGAGGAAATATTTGTAAATTGTTGCGAACGAAAAAAAAGGAGCCCCACCGGATGTAAATTCAGTAAAAGCAAAACACCAAAAAAAGAGTTGGTTCGTTTAGCAGAGTTTTTAAATAAAGACGATTACCCAACAAATTTAATTTGCAATGCTGTATGGGCTGTGTCCGATAATGCTCCGATTTCTAACATTTGCGGAGGAGGTGCGGATAAAGATTCATTGGTTAGAAGAATAGTAGCAGAGCTATTACAAAAGGAAATTCCTTGGTTTAATGTTATCACGGAAATAAATCAATTAGGAGACGGTCATATAGAAACAATTTCTAAATCACTTTACGGTGCATTCAACTGCAACATAAGCAAAGGAACAGAATTCGAAATAAAATTAATTGATCGACATGGGAGAGAAATTTTAATGCTTCAGCCTAAAACAAAAGCGAAGGATAACTTAATGAATTATTACATTGAATTCAATATTGAACATTTACCCAGGAAAGAATTTTTTATTTCATTTAGAGATAGCAAAGGAGTTGAAATGCTCAAAAAGGAGATAGACCTAAGGATGTAGACTAATGTAAAGAAAATTAAAAAAAAACCCTTCAAATTTTGAAGGGTTTTTTGTTGTCCGACCAGGGCTCGAACCTGGACTCTTCTGAACCAAAACCAGACGTGTTGCCAGTTACACCATCGGACAGTCTCCAACTGAATTGGGTGTGCAAAAGTATAAAAAAAAGATGAATTGCAAAAAATCTTAACTACTTACTTCAAAGTACTGTTAAAGTTAGAATGATAAAATGTAACTTTGTAAGTTGATTTTTATTTATGATTACAAACAAATACAAATTAATTAACAACCTCATCGGATGGCTTTTGGTTTTCCCAATTGCTACCTACACCTACATAGCTACAATAGAGCCAACCGCAAGTTTCTGGGATTGCGGCGAATACATAGCGTGTTCTCACAAACTTGAAGTTGGACACCCGCCAGGAGCCCCTTTTTTCCTATTACTGGGCCGACTTTTTATTCTTCTTGGTGGTGATAATCCCTTAAATGCTGCCAAGTGGGTAAACATAATGAGTGCACTTTCTAGCTCATTTACAATTCTATTTCTTTATTGGTCTGTTACCCGTCTAAGCCTAAAGATTGTGAACGGACTTAAAAAGGAATTCACTCTAGGAAGGATGATAGGGGTATTCTCTGCAGGTATTATTGGTTCTCTAGCATATACTTTCTCTGACTCATTCTGGTTTTCGGCTGTGGAGGGTGAAGTTTATGCCATGTCCTCCCTTTTTACTGCTGTTGCTTTTTGGGCAATTCTTAGGTGGGAAGAAGAAGCCGACAATCCTTCTTCAGTTCGCTGGTTGATCTTTATTGCTTATTTAGTTGGACTTTCAATTGGGGTACACTTGTTGAACCTCCTTGTAATACCTGCAATTTGTTTCATTTATTACTTCAGAAAACACGCCTTTAACATCAAGGGAATTATTATTTGCGGGGTTGTTTCAGTACTCATACTTGGCGGAATACAAGGAGTTTTAATTCCTAACGTTGTAAAGTTTTCAGCCGACTATGAATTGTTTTTTGTAAACTCACTCGGTTTTTCTTTCAATACAGGTACTGTTTTTTACTTTGTTCTGCTTTTATTTTCACTCATAATTGGAATATTTTTTTCAATTCAAAGAAAGCCGCTTTATTTTACAATTTTTATCTCTACAACAGGATTGTTAGCTTTACTTTCTCTAGTTGCAGGTGCAAAATCCGGAACAAATACAGGAGGGTCAATTTTTCTGCGCCTAGTAGGATTTGGACTTCTACTTTGGGGATTAGTTTATTTAAAGAAAAATCCTGTAATACTGCATCACATTTTAATCAGTGTAGTAGTGTTGTTGTTGGGATATTCTACCTTTTTTGTTCTTGTAATACGTTCACAGGCAAATACTCCAATGGATGAAAACAACCCTGAAAACGCTATTTCGCTTCTATCTTATCTTAACCGGGAACAGTATGGAGATTGGCCAATTTTGAGAGGTAATTATTTTAATGCTGAGTTGGACGAAAATGAACCATATCTGGATGGTAATCCTATATATGGTAAAGATACAACATCAGGAAAATATGTGGTAATTGATGACCGCAAACAATCCATCCCTAATTACGATAAACGTTATGTAACATTCTTCCCTAGGATGTGGAGCACTCAAGGAGGACACGCCGCGTTCTATGAATCATGGAGCGGGTTCATTCCCGGTCAAACTGATGCCTCAGGTAACGAAATCATTCGACCAAGTTTTGGTCAAAACCTAAAATACTTCTTTAAGTATCAAGTCGGCTACATGTACCTTCGTTATTTCGGATGGAACTTTATCGGAAGGCAAAATGACATTCAAGGTTTAATAAATAACAATACCGAGGGAAATGTTATTACAGGGTTTAGCTCTTTAGATAAATCTATTACCGGAGTGGATCAGGACAAAATGCCCTATTCCACCAAAAACAATAAGGGTACAAATAAATTCTACATGCTACCGCTTATTTTAGGTTTAATTGGAATGTTTTGGCACGCATATGCACACAAAAAAGATTTCATTGTAACATTATTGCTTTTTTTCTTTACCGGTCTTGCAATTGTTGTTTATCTGAATCAATACCCTTATCAGCCTCGTGAACGGGATTATGCATATGCAGCTTCATTTTATGCCTTCGCAATTTGGATAGGCCTTGGTGCTTTGGCGATACTTGAAACACTAAATACTTATTTAGTTGAGAAAAAATCAAAACCTGAAACACCAATAAAAACATCTCACTCAGACACAGACTCAAATCCATATGTTACTATTCCAGTTTCTGAAAACTACTCAGGAAAAATGAAATCTACAGGCTTAGGGCTAGCGATTGCAGTTTTACTTATAACCTCGTTCGTTCCATATATTATGGCCAGTGAAGGATGGGATGATCATGACAGAAGTAAAAGAACTATGTCTCGCGATTTTGCAATCAACTATCTTCAGAGTTGTGATAAGAATGCTGTGCTATTTACAAATGGAGACAACGACACCTTCCCACTTTGGTACGTTCAGGAAGTTGAAGGTATAAGAACAGATGTACGGGTTATAAATCTTAGTCTTCTACAAACTGATTGGTACATTAATCAGATGCGCCGCGCGGCATACGATTCACCACCTGTTCCATTTACAATGTCTCCTGATAAGTACGAAGGGAGCAAACGAGAAGTTGTTTACATCTTTCCGGACAAAAATCCTTCATATCAAAATGTAAAAAACATAATGAAATTTGTTGCCAGTGATGATCCAAACGATAAAAGAGTTATTAATGGGCGGCCGTTGGATTACCTTCCCACAAAAAAATTCCGAATTCCAGTTTACGGATATGCGAACACAGGCAACAGAGCTAAAGACTCAATCCAAAATAGATTAGATTCAATTAGAATTGTAAGCGATAAGTCATTAGTTTCTCCGGGATTGGAGAGGAGAATTGTTAAAAATGTTGATTGGGAAATTTCAAAGTCATACGTAACTAAAAATGATTTGATGGTTCTTGATTTGCTCGCTGCATTTAATTGGAAAAGACCGATTTATTTCGCCGTTACGACAGGACCTGAAAGTTACCTCAACCTACAAGATTATTTTCAGTTAGAAGGTCTTGCCTACAGATTGGTTCCTATCAAATCAACAAAAGAAGAAATGGTTCATCAGACAAGAGTGAACTCGAAAAAAATGTATGACAATATTATGAATCCTGATAAATCAAAATGGGGTTGGGGTGGCATGGATGATACAAGTGGCGTTGGAACCAACCTAGATGAAAACTGCATGCGTATGGCTCTTAATATGAGAATTCAAATGACAACGCTTGCATCTGTTTTGTTACAGGAAGGTAAACCAGATATGGCAAAAAATGTATTAGACAAAATGTTGAAAGTAATGCCTGAGAAAAACGTACCATATGATGCAAGTTTATATACCGCAGCAATCTGTTACTATAAACTAGCAACAATTCAGCAAAAGAAAGGTAATTCTAAAGGTAAATCTGAAGCCTTGATTCAAGCCAATAACCTTGCGAAAAAAGTTTTTGATATTTTTGAGTATGATATGTACTTCTACATGTCTCTAAGCTCGGATAATCAGATATCTTACCAAAGAGAGATTAAACAATGTTCAGATATAATGGGCGGTCTTAAAGAATTTTTAATGAGTAGTGCTATGATTGAACAGGATGCTGCTATTAAAGGTGAAATTAATAAACTGGCCTTAGACTTTAAAAAACGCCACGAGACTATTTTTGGTGCTGATGAACCGGAGCCTGCTCCGCCAACAGATAAGCAATTGAAAATACTCAATGATACCAATCGTTGATTAATGTTTTTCAAAACTCCGGGTATTGTTAGACGCTTCTATTCAAAAGCTACATGGATTAAACCATCAGTTGAGAAGCGTAAAAAGACAGTTTACCTGACATTTGACGACGGCCCAACACCCGAAATAACAGATTGGGTCTTAGATTTGCTGAGTAAAGAAGAAATTTTCGCTACATTTTTTTGTGTTGGAAAAAACATTGAAGAAAATCCAAATCTATTTGAAAAAATTCAGAAAGACAACCACACAGTAGGAAACCATACTTTCAGCCATTTGAATGGCTGGAAATGCAGAAAACAAGATTATTTTGCTGACGTCGAAAAGTGCAATCAATTCTTAAAAAGAAAAATTTTTAGGCCCCCTTATGGAAAAATGACTCCTGCACAGTTCAATTTTCTGCGCAAAAATTATGAAATTATTTTCTGGGACATTATTACTTATGATTACAAGCAAAATCTGAATATCGAGCAGTCATTAAAGTATATCAAACAAAACACAAGAGATGGGTCTGTAATAGTTTTTCATGATAGTGTTAAAGCATACTCAAATCTTAAGCAACTATTACCATTAACCATTTCCTTTTTAAAGGATAAAGGATTTGAATTCTCTAAATTTTAAGAGTCAATCGATAACTTGTAAAATCGTTCTGAATGCAAGTGCCTTATCTGAGTATTTAGCCTTGTGTTCAGCCTGAAGTGCAGGAGCAAAGTTTGATTGATATAGTTCTAAGTCTTTGATTTCATTAAAGAAATATTGAACGGAATATGTTTCACCTTGGTCATCTGCCAAAACTTTGCACAACCTGTGAGAAATAAAACAGCCTGTGGACATTACATCCGGAATGTGTTTTAACCTCATCCAAACTAACCAGTCAGATGCAATTGATGACTCTAGATTAACAGTAACGTTGTAGATGTACATAAACGATACAGCAATAGGTTATAAATTGCTGTATTCTTCTTTTAAAAACTCTTTCCAATCTCCAAGGTTGGCTATTACCTGTAACTGGCGGAAGTTATGATGAAAGGTATCCTCATCGGATGAGGAATTTAAAATATAAAGCCTGTACTTATCGTAATTATTTAATGCAAGTCGCTCATCAACGGTAAGCTTTTTACCACTGAAATCCTTATCGCGCAAATCATTTACACTAATCTCACCGCCAATATCTTTTTTAGTGAAAAATTTTTCTATCAACTTTTTATCAAGTCTCATAATATGCCGCAAATTTAGGTAAAAGGTTGAATAATTAAGGTTTTAAGATTTATAAATTCTAACATTCAATTGTTGAATTCTTAATTAACTGATTTAATAAGTTTTTTGCTGATTTTAAACGAGTTTTCGTTGTCGAATATTTTTATGATGTAAACTTGATCAGGGAGTGGGTCCAAGGAAAAACTAAATCTATTTTTTCCCTGCTTCACCAATTCACGCATTAATACTTTTACTTGTTTTCCATTAAGATCATATAATACAAAGTTGAGGTAAATGCTCTTTTCTGTTTCAAATTCAATATTTACAACATTTGGCACCGGATTCGGAAAAATAGATAGATTCTTTTCGTTATTATTTTCTATGATTCCAACTCCAGTTGGGCTCAAAGATATTTCACCTATCCATGTACCATGTCTTCTGCTAGAACTCTGAAGGTAGCCGTAGTATCCGTTAGTCCAAATTTTATCCGGCTCATTGTATTTTCGCTGTGAACCGCTGTAATCTCCCCAACGCTCTAGGGCATTATTTAAAACATTTACGTACGATCCGCCATTTTTTACTGTAACGACATTGGAATATTGACCGTTTCCATCGCTCTTAATTACAGAATATCCTGCGTTAACTGTTGGGGCTGTATGGTTTAAATTAATGATCGCTGAATTGTCAGAACTTCCATTTCCCGCGTAAGAAATATTAGGATATCCAAAATCACGGATGGTATCATTTAGAATGTATCCATTTACAATCGGATTTGAACCAACACTATTTATTACGCCATGATATACCGCACAAAATCCGGTTACGGTATCAAGTGTGTTGTGAACATATTGAATTTTATTGTTTTCGTAGAATGCTCCAAGATTTCTAGAATCGTTGGTAGCCATTTTATGAAACCCAAACTGTCGTGCATCAGGCGGAAAACTATATTGCTTGTTAGAGTTGAGTTGAAGTACGCTTAACTGCTGACCTACTGCGCCAATTGTATCTGAAATTTGAACGAGAAAAACTGTATCACATCCCACGGCAAAATTTCTATTACTTAAAAAATATTGATTGGGTCCGTAAGGAAAACTCCCTCCTCTTACCGGGCATAAATTTCTTACAGGCTTTCCAGCCCAACCTATGCTGTCATGCATAACCATAGTAAGTGTATCCCCATTGTAACCGTCTTCTTTTCTTATTTGCCAGATAAGTGACTCTACAAATCCGGTTTGCCAAGAGCTGTCAGGATATAAAAGATTAACAGTTAAAAAAAGCTCTTTTGGTGATACACTCATCATGGGGTAATCTGTCCAAAGACCATTGTTTTTTGGGTTTCCTGGAATATTGTAAAGGTTCCAAGAACCTTTTGGATCATTGGACTGAGAAAAACCTAGAATTATACTGCTGGTTGAATCAGTAAATCCGTTTAGACAAGCTAAAATAAATCTATCATTAACGGGATCATATTCAACAATTGGATCAAATTCTTCATGTTGCAAACCCAAAGCATTTGAAAAAGCGCTCAATGATTGTGTTCCAAGTGCTGAATCTTTATCACAATCATAAAAATAAATTAAAGTATTGCTGACTGAAATAATTTTGCAATTATCAGAAACTGCAAGGTCATTATCATTTGGTGTTGAATTATAAAAAACATTTCCGAAAAAATTTCGCCCGAGATAAGGATCTTGTAAAATATTACTCTGATTAATCTTTGGTACTATCACTGATTTTTTAGCGCTCAAATCATCTGTTTTTTTTGGTATCCCTCCGGGAAGCGGTTTTTCAATACATTGCAAATCGGTAAAAAAATCTTCTTTAAGATTATAAAAATTCAGCTCCCCCTTCTTACTGACCTTAATTTTTTTTGATGGTGCCTGACCGTAATTGAATAAAGGAATTAAAAAAAGCAGTAGAAAAAATCTTTTCATAGGTTCTATATTTAAAATAATTGAATAATATCTTAGGCAAAAATATCTTCTTTTTACGATAGAATTCAGGTTCAAAAAAATATTTTTTTAATGTTACAGACTTAGTTTCTGTTTTTATTTTTGGAAATAAGATATGGCAAAAACTAAAACCACCTATTTCTGTCAGCAATGCGGGGCAGAATCGGTTAAGTGGGTTGGCAAATGTCCTTCCTGCAACGAATGGAACACATTAGTAGAAGAAATTGTTATAAAAGGAAACAAGTCGAATTCTTCAACAGGAAACCTTGCAAGTTCGAAATCTTCGAAACCCACTCGCATTTCCGAAATAGGTGTGCAGGAACACTCAAGAATTGCAATCTACGACAATGAGCTTTCAAGAGTTTTAGGAGGCGGAATAGTTCCCGGTTCATTGGTATTGTTTGGGGGAGAACCGGGCATCGGTAAATCAACATTGATGTTACAATTAGCACTAATGCTTAAGGATTTAAAAGTTATTTACGTTAGTGGTGAGGAAAGCGAGCAACAAATCAAAATGAGAGCAGAAAGAATTTCAGTTGCCAACGAGAACTGCTTCATTCTTACAGAAACAGGGACTCAACAAATATTCAATCATTTAAATCAGATTGAACCCGGGCTGGTAATAATTGACTCTATACAAACTTTACATACAAGTCATGTTGAATCCTCGCCGGGAAGTGTGAGCCAGGTAAGAGAATGTGCCGCTGAATTGCTCCGTTACGCAAAAGAAAGCGGTGTTCCTGTATTCATTATTGGGCATATTACAAAAGAAGGAAGTCTGGCGGGTCCAAAAGTTTTGGAACACATGGTAGACACCGTTTTGCAGTTTGAAGGCGATAGAAATCATGTTTACAGGTTACTACGAACAACAAAAAATCGTTTCGGCAGTACCAACGAATTGGGCATTTATGAAATGCAAGGAAATGGTTTAAGAGAGGTAAGTAATCCAAGTGAAATTTTAATTACACAAAGAGAAACTGCAACAAGCGGTGTTGCAATTGCCGCATCCCTCGAAGGAAACAGACCATTATTGATAGAAACGCAGGCCTTAGTAAGTACCGCGGCATATGGAACACCACAACGATCATCTACAGGATATGATTTGAGAAGACTAAACATGTTACTCGCTGTATTAGAAAAGAGATGCGGATTCAGGTTGGGTATTAAGGATGTTTTTTTAAATATTGCAGGGGGCATAAAGGTTGAAGATCCGGCAATAGATCTCGCTCTTGTTTGCGCAATTTTATCAAGTAACGAAGAAATTCCGCTCCTGCAAAATATTTGCTTTGCAGGTGAAGTTGGATTAACCGGAGAAATAAGGCCGGTAACCAGAATCGATCAACGAATTTCAGAGGCAGAAAAATTAGGTTTTGAAAAAATCATCATCTCTAAATTCAATAAAAAAGGTCTCGTTCTTGAAAACTTTAAAATAGAAGTGGCGGCTTTTGCCAAAATGGAGGAAGTTTTTCACCACCTATTTGCCTGATTCGTCGATTTTTTTTTAGAAAAAACCCTGGAAACTATTTTAATCCTAAAAGTTTCCTTAGTTTTGCGCCCGATTTTTAAATGGGTGTAAAAGAAAAAATAATCAGTAGTGCGGCTAGTTTGCTTTTTAGGCTAGGCGCAAGATCTGTTACTACTGATGATATTTCAAGAGAGGCCGGTATTTCCAAAAAAACACTTTACAAAGAGTTCAGCGACAAAGAGGAAATCATTATATCAGTTTGCAAAACAACGCTATCATTGAACCTGCAGATGATGGAAGAAATTGCAAAAAAATCTAAAGATCCAGTTCATGAAATAATTCTTACTGGAAATCACATCAGTAGAATTTTCGGAACCATCAACCCTGTGCTTTTATTTGAATTGAAGAGATACTATCCGGAGGCATGGAAATTACTCGATCATTTCAAGAAAAAACATGTTATGAAAATCCTTGAAAACAATCTGAAAAAAGGAATAGAAATGGGAATATATAGGCCGGAATTAAATGTTTCATTAATGGCACACTTTCGTCTTGCACAGTTTGATCTCGCTCTTGAACCGGATATATTTCCAATTGAAAATGTAAGCCTTGGAGAAATTCAACTGAGCCTGCTTCACCATTTCTTACACGGTATCACCACAATAAAAGGTCACAAATTACTTGATAAATACAAAAGACTCAACGATGAAAAAAAACTCAATTAATTTTAAAAATTATTTACTGCGAGGATGCTTGTTATACTTTGCGGTTTTCTCATTACCATTTTCAGAATTTGGTCAGGGAAACTCATTTTCGTTGCAACAAGCGTTGGAATATGCTTATTCTCACAATGCGAATCAACTGAATGCAGAACTGGATGCCCAAGGACAAAAATACTTCAGACGTCAGGTGCTGGGAGCGGGATTACCACAGATTAATGGAAGCCTGGATTTCAAAGATTATGTTGAACTTCCGACGTCTTTAATTCCGGCTGCCGCTTTTGGTGGCCCTCCGGGAACTTTTTTACCTGTAAAGTTCGGGTTACAATACAATGCAATGGCAACATTGACAATGACTCAACTTATTTTTTCAAGCGACTTTATGTTGGCATTAATTGCAAGTAAGGAAGCAATTAAATTATCTGAGAAAAATATTCTACGAACGAAATCAGAAACAGCGCAAAATGTATCCAAAGCATATTATTCTGTTTTGGTTAACAGGGAAAGAATAAAATTGTTGGATGCAAACATAATAAGGCTAAAGAAAATATTTGATGATACAAAAGCGATGAACATTGCAGGTTTCGTTGAAAAAATTGATGTTGATAGACTTGAAGTAACTTACAATAATCTTGTGGCAGAGAAAGACAAGGTTTCTAAGTTAGTTTCATTGAGTGAAACCCTGCTGAAATTTCAGATGGGTTACAAAATTGGCGAACAAATTAATCTAACGGATTCACTTACAAATGCGCAAGCAGACCTTACTATTTCGGAAAATCAAAAAAACACTTATTCACAAAGACCCGAATATTCTCTGCTAGAAACACAACAAAAACTAAATGAACTTACCTTAAAACGATACAAACTTACAGCTTTGCCTACGTTAGTTGGCTACCTGAATCTTGCAGAACAAGCGCAGAGAACAGAATTCGATTTTTTCGACACAAATAAAAAATGGTACGGAATAGGAATAGTAGGGGCAACACTTAATGTTCCAATTTTCGGAGGTTTTCAAAATACAAATAGAATTAAACAAGCCAACATAAACATTCAAAAGACCAAAAACACAATTTTAAATCTTGAACAGGCAATAGACCTTGAGGTGCAATCTACCGTAATTAATTATCAAAATGCTCAGATAAGTTTAGAGTCTCAAAGAAAAAACATGCAACTCGCAAATGGTGTACTTGATGTGGCAAATAAGAAATATGCGCAAGGTGTTGGAAGCAATCTCGAAATAATCAATGCGCAAACCTCACTTAAAGAAGCTGAGACCAATTATTTTAATGCGTTGTATGATATGCTCGTTTCAAAAATTGATTATTTAAAGGCAACAGGGCAACTGGTAAAATAATTTTTCAATGAGAAAATTTAAGTCAATTATTTACCTAAGTCTTTCGATTTTAATTTTTTCCTGTAACAAAGGGAAGAAAACTGTATTCCCAGTAAAAAAAGACTTGACCCAATCCGTATATGCTTCCGGTAAGCTAATGCCTATCAATGATTATAAAGTCTATGCAAAATTTCCTGGGTACGTTAAAACAATTCACGTTAAAGTTGGAAGTTTGGTTAAAGCCGGAGATCCCTTAATTACGATACGCAATGACCAAAGTGAGTTCAGTGCCACAACAGCCAAAAACAATTGGGATTTGGCATTGAAAAATGCTTCCTCTAATTCACCTGTTTTACAGGCTTTGAAAAATGAAATCAACACACAGAAAGCTAAATATGAGCTTGACTCAATCAACTACTACCGTTACGCGGTCCTAATCAAACAACAGGCAACAACTCAGGTTTTAGTTGACCAGGCAAAATCACAATTTGAAATATCTCGGCAATCTTGGTTGAGAAGCGCGAATAATTACAATAGTACGAGAGACAGACTAAATACTGAAGCTGCGAACGCTGAATTACAATATAAAACATTACAGGTAAACAAAAATGAATATGTAATCCTTGCAGACCAAGACGGAATGGTTTATGATATTGACATCAACACAGGAGAGATGATTTCACTTCAAAAAGCTATAATGGAGATAGGAAATGCGAATTCATTTGAACTCGAGCTAAATATAGATGAAACAGATATTTTTTTAGTAAAACAAGGTCAAGTAGTTGCATTTACGGTTGATGCTTACAAAGATGAGGTCTTCAAAGGGACGGTAAAGGAAATCTACCCCAGAATCTCTCAAGGAAATAAAACTTCCCGAGTAATTGCTGGTATCGAACAACATTCAGATGTGAAATTTTATTCTTCATTATCTGCTGAAGCAAACATTGTAATCTCATCAAATAAAAACGTATTGGTTATCCCGCGCGAGTATATTAAGGAAGGTAATAAGGTTAAAATTAAGGGGAAAGAGGAAATGATTTCTGTTAAGAAAGGAGTCGAGGATATTGAGTACGTAGAAATTTTGGATGGACTTAAAGAATCTGACGAATTGCAATTACAATAAATATTTTGAAACCGAATATAAGAATAGCACTAACCCATTTGTTGGCTAAAAAACGACAAACACTGGTTGCCATGCTTGGTGTTACATTCGGAATTGCCATTTTTATTTTTCAAGCGGGTTTAATGTCCGGATTTCAAACGACATTCATTGATCAAACGGTCAATACAACTGCAAATATCAGACTATTCAATGAGGCAGAAAAAAACAGAAAGGGTATACTACAAACAAATGACACCTGTAAGAAAAACTGGCATGTGGTAAGGAATCAAAAGCCAAAAGATGAACAACCAAAAATTAAAAATGGTTTACAAATCTTAGAGAGTCTTGAAAAAAATCCAGAAGTTGTTGGGGTTTCGCCATTTCTTGGAAGTCAGGCAATATTTAAACTGGGAATCGCTACAGTGGCAGGAAGAGTAAGCGGAGTAAACATAGAGAAAGAAAATTTGTTATTTGATCTTGCCAAAAACACGAGACAAGGAAATATTTTCAACTTACAAACAGTTCCAAATGGAATAATTCTCGGAGACGGACTAGCAGAGCTGTTAGGTGCGGGAATGAACGATAACGTTTCGGTTATTTCACCAAAGGGCGTGGAGTTGGAAATGAAAGTTGTAGGAATTCACAGGAGTGGTTTAACTGAAGCGGATAAGTCAAGAGCTTATATTAACATTCGTAACGCGCAAAAGTTACTTTTAGTAGATGGCTCTTACATCACCGATATAAACATCAAACTGAAAGACATTAACAAAGCAGAAGAACTTGCAAAAGAATTTTCAGCAAAATATGGCTTCACTGCTCAAGACTGGAAGAGTGCAAATGCAAATATTTTCGGCGTATTTAAGATTCAGAATATGGTTACGTACTTGATCATTGCCTCAATACTTATTGTAAGCGGTTTCGGTATTTTCAATATCCTGATGATGATTATTTACGAGAAAATGCAGGATATTGCAATTCTTAAAGCAATTGGTTACAAAGACCGAGACATTCGCGTGATCTTTCTAACAGAGTCGTTGATTATAGGTTTTATTGGAGGTATAATTGGTCTTGGCATGGGATGGTTAATGCAAACAATAGTTGGCAGTATCAGAATGAATGTGAAAGGTTTTATTTCTACCGAGTACCTTCAATTCAACAGCTCTCCGCTTTTTTTCGCGTTTGCGTTTGCGTTTGGTTTAATAGTAACTGCAGTGGCAGGATACATTCCTGCAAGGAAAGCAAGTAAAGTTGATCCAATTGAAATTATCAGAGGAAAATAATGGATACTATACTTGAAACAAAAAACCTGAATAAATTTTTTACCGACCCGGTAGAGTTTCAGGCCTTGAAAAATGTAAACGTATCCGTAGAGCGAGGTGAATTTGTTTCAATCATAGGTTCATCCGGAAGCGGTAAATCAACTTTGCTGTATATTCTTAGCACACTCGATACAGACTATACCGGAAACTTATTACTGGAAGGAGAAGACCTATCGCTCAAAACTAAAAATGAGTTAGCAGAAATACGGAATGAGAACATAGGCTTCGTTTTTCAATTCCACTATTTATTACCTGAATTTACAGTACTTGAGAATGTAATGCTTCCAGCGCTAAAATTAGGTAAGCTCACTCAAGAACAAATAGAGCAGGAAGCCTTAAATAAACTGGAAATACTTGATATGAAATCTCAGGCACCAAAAAAAGCAAGTAAATTATCCGGAGGGCAACAGCAACGTGCGGCGATAGCAAGGGCCTTAGTCAATAATCCGAAAATTATTTTCGGAGATGAGCCAACAGGAAATCTGGATTCAAAAAATGCAAATAATGTTCTTCAAATATTTAATGATCTAAAAAAAAATTTGAAACAAACAATTCTTGTCGTTACACACGATATGAGTTTTGCAGACAATACTGACAGAATAATAAAACTCCACGATGGAGAAGTAGTAAACAAATTATAACCCACGAAAATAAAAAACAACATGAAAAATAAATTTGGAATTTTAATTTTGATAGCAATGCTTGCGGCTTGCGGAGAAAAAACCAAAGATCAGCAAATTCAAGAACTCAAACAAAAACTAGCAGAAAAGCAAAATGCTGCAGCAGACATCAAAGCTGAAATTGAACAAATCGAAACCACACTGAAAAAACTAGGCGGTAAAGAAATTGTAAAAGGCAATCCTGTAGAGATTACTGTACTTTCGTCTTCTACATTCATTAGCTACCTTGATGTTATGGGGAAAGTAGACGCGGAAGAATCCGTGTCTCTAAGTTCAGAAATTCCCGGAACAATTGTCAAGATCAATGTTGAAACCGGAACAAATGTTTCAAAAGGACAGATTTTGGCCGAGACAGATAGTAAGGTGATGCAGCAAACAATTTCTGACCTGCAGACTAATCTTGAATTAATCAACACACTTTATGAAAAACAAAAAAGTCTGTGGGACCAGAAAATAGGAACAGAAGTTCAATTTCTCCAAATTAAAAATCAGAAAGAAAGTATGGAGAAAAAAATAGGTGTATTGCAAGAACAACTTAAGATGACAAAAATAGTTTCTCCGATTGATGGAATTGTTGATGCCGTTGACATTAAAGTAGGAAGCGTTGTGGCCCCCGGATTACCGGCAATCAGAGTTGTAAATATGTCGAAGCTAAAAGTAAAAGCAGAGGTTGCTGAAAAATTTGCTTCTCAAATTAAAACAGGTCGCAATGTTCGGGTGATACTTCCCGATATCAACGATTCACTTGATACTAAAATCACTTATGCATCTAAAACAATTAATCCAATGAACAGAACATTTACTGTGGAAGTGAATTTAACGGGTAACAAGGAATATCATCCAAATATGTTCGCGAGACTAAAAATAAATTCATACACTTCGGCAACTCCTGCTATATCAATACCAATTAAACTAATTCAAAGAGACGGAACAAACGATTATGTTATGATTAAAAATGGCGATAAAGCTGAAAAGAGGATTGTTACAATTGGCCAAACCTATAATGGTGTTGCAGAAATAACCTCCGGTCTGAAAGACGGAGATTCCTTAATAAGCAACGGACATGTAGACCTGCAGGCGGGCGAGATTGTTTACGTTACAAAATAAAAATCGGTATTAAATTTTAAACGCCGGATATATGAAAAATCCATTCAAAGAGTTCAAATTAAGCAGTTGGGCGATTGATAATAAAATCAGCATTTACATCATTACCATTATCATTACAGTGATGGGTCTAATGACGTATCAATCACTTCCAAAAGAAAGCTTTCCTGACATCGTAGTACCAACAATATATGTTCAAACCATATATGCAGGAAACTCTCCGGAGAACATAGAAAAATTTGTTACCGAACCTATAGAAACCGAATTGAAATCAATTTCAGGAGTGAAAAAGATGACTAGCACTTCACTTCAGGATGCCTCTGTTATTTTAGTTGAATTCAATACTGATGTAAATCCGGATAAAGCAAGAAAACTTGTTGAAGATAAAGTGAATGCCGCAAAAGCTAAGTTCACTTTTGTTCCGACGCAGGGCCCAACCATTACCGACGTAAATTTCTCTGATTTGCCTATTATGTATGTGAACGTGGCGGGAAAATATGACAAGGTAAAGCTGAAAGAATTTTCTGAGAAAATAAAAAACAGAATTCGTGCATTACCTGAAATTACACGTGTAGATATCATTGGTGCGCCAGAACGAGAAATTCAGGTTAACCTTGACATGTATAAAATGCAGGTAAGACAAATCAGTTTTTGGGATGTAATGGGGGCAATACAAGGCAGTAACATTAATGCAACACTAGGAAGTATAAGCAATAATGATCAGAAGCCTTCCATCAGCATAAAAAATGAATTCAAAGATATGGAGACTTTGAAAAAACTTATTGTACCATCACCTACAGGCGGAACAGTATACCTATCTGATATCGCTCAAGTAATTGATGGAACAAAAGAACAACAAAGTTTTGCAAACCTTGGTGATAAAAGTGTAATAACGTTGAACGTTATTAAAAAGTCAGGACAAAATTTGGTGGAAGCATCAGACAAGATCTATGCAACTGTTGACGATATGATGAAGAATGAATTACCAAAAGACCTAGAGATAAAGATCACAGGTGATCAGTCAGAAAATACAAGGACGACTCTGCATGATCTTATCAATACCATTATAATTGGATTTATACTCGTAACGTTTATACTGATGTTTTTTATGGGAACTACCAATGCCTTGTTCGTGGCGTTGTCTGTTCCGCTTTCAATGTTTCTCGCTTTTTTGGTGATGCCGGGAATCAACTTTACAATGAATATGATTGTATTATTCGCGTTTTTACTTGCACTGGGAATTGTTGTAGATGATGCTATTGTTGTAATAGAAAATACCCATCGTATTTTCACACATGAAAAGAGAAACATTGTGCAATCAGCAAAAATGGCGGCCGGTGAAGTTTTTCTTCCTGTTTTATCCGGCACACTTACAACTTTATCTCCCTTTATTCCGCTCGCATTTTGGAAGGGTGTGATAGGAAAATTCATGTTCTTTCTACCTATTACACTCATTGTAACCTTACTCGCCTCACTTTTGGTCGCGTACATCATCAATCCTGTTTTCGCTGTTGATTTTATGAAGAATGATGAAGAAACAAATGGGAAAAAGAAATTCACCAAAGGAAATTTAGTTGTAAGCGTCATCTTTATTTTACTTGCATTAGTATTTTATGCAACCAGTAGTCCAGGAATGGCAAATTTCACTTTGTTCATCCTAGGTTTTTATTTACTTAATATTTTTATTCTTTCGCGAGCGATCAAGTATTTTCAAACAAAAACGTGGCCCTCTATTCAAAATTTCTACGCATCCGTTTTAAAGTGGTGTTTAGGTCGTCCTTACAGCATGCTATTTGGAACTGTAGGTCTTTTTCTTTTTACACTTTTTCTTTTTGTAGCAAGCAAACCAAAAGTGGTTTTTTTCCCACAGGGAGACCCAAATTTCATTTATGTTTATCTTAAACTCCCTTCAGGAACAGATCCACTTTACACCAACAAAACCATACGCCGTGTGCAAGATTCTGTAAACTCAGTGCTTGGTAAAAATAATCCTGATATTTCCTCAATAATTACTAACGTAACGCGTAGTGTAACTGATCCGCAAGATCAGGACCAGGCTGAATATACCAACAGAGCAAAAATTGCAATCGCATTCAAAAAATTTTCCGAACGGAAAGGTGCCGCAACCGGAACTTATCTTTCCAGATTACAATCAATGAACTGGGGAATACCCGGTGCAGATATTTGGGTTGCGAAAGAACAGTCAGGACCTCCTCAGGCCAAGCCTATTTCAATAGAGGTTAAAGGAGATAATTTTGTGGAGCTGAAGAAAAACGCACTTGCAACAATTGATTTTTTAAACAAGAAAATTAATGAGTACGGAATTAAAGGTGTAAGTGAACTTAAAATGGACATGGAATTTAACAAGCCGGAAATCGTTTGGGATATTGATCAGGAAAGAAGCACCAAAGACAACATTAAACCAAACTCAATTGCCAACGAGGTACGTACAGCCATTTTCGGTCTTGAAGCTTCAAAATACAGAGATGGGGTTGATCAGTATCCTATTATGCTGCGATATCAGGAAGACCAGCGAAATAAAGTTGATGTGGTTGTCAACCATGTAAGCACATTCAGAGATATGGCATTTGGCGGACAACTTAGGAATGTTCCTATTAGTAATTATGTAAATATTCGCTATGGAGAAACCTATTCGGGAATAAAAAGAAAGGATCAGAAAAGAATAATCACCATATCATCTGATGTACTTGAAGGATATAATCCAAATGAGGTGGCAGGCAGAGTGAAAAATCTTGTTAACCAATTTCAACCCATCGGCGATGTAAACGTTTCGTTTGCAGGACAAGATGCAGAACAGATGGAAACCGCTATATTTTTAAGAAACGCACTTTTCATTTCATTTGGACTTATCTTAATTATTTTGGTAATACAATTCAATTCCGTAGGTAAGCCATTCATCATTCTTACAGAGATATTCTTCAGTGTCATCGGTGTATTACTCGGAATCGCAATAACAGGCATGGAAATGAGTATTGTTATGACAGGTATAGGAATAGTAGCACTAGCAGGCATCGTGGTAAGAAATGGTATTTTATTGGTTGAGTTCGCAGATTTAACAAGAGAAAAAGGAACAGGTTTATTCGATGCTGTTGTTGAAGCCGGAAGAACGAGGATGACACCTGTTTTACTTACTGCTATTGCCGCAATATTAGGATTAATACCATTAGCAGTTGGATTGAACATTGACTTCGAGACATTGTTCGCAGAGGGCAACCCACATATCTTCTTTGGAGGTGACAGCGTAAAATTCTGGGGGCCACTCAGCTGGACTATGATCTATGGATTAAGTTTTTCAACTTTCCTAACACTTCTCTTAGTACCTGCAATGTATCTGATTGCTGAAAGACTCAAACAAAAATCTCTGATTGTATTTGATTATTTTGGTATACCGAAATACAGAATTTTTATGTATATCCCGTTCTTCGTTATGTTTCTGATATTGATAGCGAAAATAAAAAATCATCGTTTTGAATGGGGGAATCTTGATGGAATCAAGCAGGCTTAAGTAGCTTGAATAACTTACATAAAAAAACTCCCTTAAAAAAGGGAGTTTTATTTTAACTAAAGGCTAGTCCTTAGAATTGTTTTACACTTCTATGTCGATTATAACGCTTCATAGACTTGATATGATTGGAACGTTGCTCATTACGCTTAAGAACTCTGGCAATTACAAACGCTAACAAAATCAATAAGCCAACAACATAAAAGATAGCGTATTCAGGATGAATAATATCCAAAATATAATTATTGCTTGCCGAGACTGGTAAAACCATCCCTGCAGACAAAACAATAAATAAAATGTTTTTTAAAGATTTTTGAGTTTTCATAAAATTTATTTTTAATAGGTTAATATTAAATTTCAATGGCAATTATTCTCTTAACGGGAAGTGCAATTCCACTTTTTAGAATGGCATGCGTGTCATCTGCATACCAGACCGTTGTTTCAACAAGTCTTGTTTCTGCAGTGTCCTTAAAGTAGATCTTTACTTTCTGGCGAAGTGTATTCCCATAACGCATAGCGTACTGAAGAAATATATATCTATCTTCCTTTTTTTGTTCGTCGTTCAGAACATCATCTCCAGGAAATCTCAGATATGATATTTCCTCCTTCTGAATTAATTCAGCTTTGATCATAATTTTTTTTTAAATGGTTTAATAAATTGTAACTGAGATTAAAAATCTCTAAATCAGAATGGCTGAATTGATCCTATAGTCTGAGAACGCAGATGAAGGGGAGTATTTGTCTAATCTGCCGTTTGGAGAATTGAATTAAACCTGAATGCTTTAACAAGACTGAATCAAAGCGTGGCACAAGCATTAGTTCAACTGTTGCCGGTATCCTGTTTTGATTACTTTGATGTTGAACTAATGTTAACCCATTTGAATACCCGGCTTCAGTTTCTTCCTCTTCAATCGGATAATTTTCTTCATAATTATTTCCGGATACATCAACACGACTACCCGAAACAGCAATAAACGTAGTAAGACATTGAGAAAATAAAAAGAAAGCCAGGAAGAAGAAAATTAATGTATTAAAACGGGCTTTCATAATAAAAGTATTACTTCTTTAAGTAAAAGTATTACTTTTAAAATCATTAGTCAAGCAATTTTAGGTTATTAACATTTTTTGACTATAACCTGATTTATTACTGCCTGAAAACAAATTTCTTTTCAAAACAGTCGAGAATTATCTCTTTACCCGTTTCTATTTTACCGCTTAATATCCATTTTGAAAGTTCATTCAGAATTTGTTTCTGAATAACTCTTTTTACCGGTCTTGCTCCAAACTGAGGATCATATCCCAACTGAGAAAGCCAATCCATAGCTTCAGGTGTTGCCACAAGGTGTACACCTTGCTCAGCAAGCTTTTGTACAACAGATTTAAACTGGATATTTACAATTTCAAAAACATTGGACCTAGTAAGTGGCTCGAACATGATTATTTCATCTATTCTGTTTAGGAACTCCGGCCTGATAGATTTTTTTAATAATTCAAACACATTAGATTTGGTCTTTGCCAATACGGACTCTCTGTCACCATCTGCACTTACCAACTTTTCATAACTATCTTGTATCAAATGAGATCCTAGGTTGGAAGTCATTATGATGATTGTATTTTTAAAGTTAACAACTCTACCTTTGTTATCGGTCAATCGCCCATCATCTAAAACTTGCAACAAGATATTGAAAACATCAGGATGCGCTTTTTCTATTTCGTCAAGTAATACTACTGAATATGGTTTTCTTCTTACCGCCTCTGTTAACTGACCACCCTCTTCATAACCTACGTAACCCGGAGGCGCACCAACCAATCTGCTCACGGTATGCTTCTCCTGATATTCACTCATGTCAATCCTTGTCATTGCATTTTCATTGTTGAAAAGATAATCGGCCAAAGCTTTTGCGAGTTCTGTCTTCCCTACTCCGGTTGTACCCAAGAAAATAAATGAACCTATAGGCTTTCGTGCATCCTGAAGACCTGCTCTGCTTCTTCTTACTGCATCTGACAAACTGGAAATTGCCTCATCCTGACCAACAACTCTTAAATGTAACTCATCCTCCAGATTCAATAATTTTTCTCTTTCACTCTGAACCATTTTTTTTACAGGAATACCAGTCCAAGCACTTACCACAGTAGCAATTTCATCTGCTCCGACTTCTTCGTTCACCAATTGATGTCCGCTTTGCTTACTATCGGTGAGTTTTTGTTCGTGCGATTTTAATCTTTCTTCAGCATCTTGAATTTTACCGTAACGAATTTCCGCGACTCTTCCATAATCTCCACTTCGCTCGGCATTTTGAGCCTCCAATTTTAAATTTTCTATCTCCAGCTTTACTTTCTGTACACCTTCAATCATTTCTTTTTGACTTTGCCATTTGGCACGTAAATCAGAACGTACATCTCCCAACTCAGCAATCTCTTTATTTAATTCAGTTAATTTTCTCTCATCATTTTCTCTCTTGATTGCCTCCCTTTCTATTTCAAGCTGTCTAATCTTCCTTTCCACCTCATCCAGCTCAACAGGCATTGAATTAATTTCTATCCTCAACTTTGAAGCTGCTTCATCCATCAGATCAATTGCCTTGTCGGGAAGGAAACGATCTGAAATATACCGCTGAGATAATTCCACAGCAGAAATAATTGCTTCGTCTTTAATTCTTACTTTGTGATGAGTTTCATACTTTTCTTTTATACCTCTTAAAATAGAAATACTGTCTTCGGTAGTTGGCTCGTCCACCATTACCTTCTGAAATCTTCGCTCAAGTGCCTTATCTTTTTCAAAATATTTTTGAAACTCATTGAGTGTTGTTGCTCCAATAGCCCTCAGCTCGCCACGCGCAAGTGCCGGCGTTAAAATATTGGCCGCATCCATAGCACCCTCGCCTCCTCCACCGGCACCCACCAAAGTGTGTATCTCATCAATGAATAGTACAATTTCTCCGTCAGCACCAACAACCTCCTTAACAACAGACTTCAAACGCTCTTCAAATTCTCCTTTGTATTTGGCACCCGCTATCAACGCCCCCATATCCAAAGAAAATATTTGCTTTGACTTTAAATTCTCGGGCACATCTCCGCTTATAATTCTATGTGCCAATCCTTCTGCAATAGCTGTTTTACCTACACCAGGCTCGCCAACCAAAATGGGATTGTTCTTAGTTCTTCTGGATAAAATTTGCAAAACCCTTCTTATCTCCTCATCTCGTCCTATTACAGGATCCAGCTTGCCTGTTTTTGCCATTTCATTGAGGTTGATGGCATATTTATTCAAAGCGTTATAACTTTCTTCCTGACTTTGACTGGTTACATTTTTTCCTTTACGTAATTCATTTATGGCAGATTTTAAATCCTTTTCACTAATTCCTACATCTTTCATCATCTGAGCTACAGAATCACCTCCGGACAATACACCAAGTAAAAGATGCTCTAATGAAACATATTCATCTTTAAAATCTTTTTTAAACTTATCAGCTTTAGCTAAAGTCTGATTTGCGGAGGAAGAAAGATAAGGCTGACCACCTGAAACTTTAGGATAAGAACTTGTAATGGCATCGAGTGTTTTATTAAAAACCTGAGGGTTTACATTCAACTTCTTTAAAAGAAACGGTGTAACGTTTTCATCTACTTCAAGAATGCCTTTTATCAGGTGTCCGTTTTCAACAGCCTGTTGCCCGTTTTGCGTTGCTAGCAATACTGCCTGCTGAATCGCTTCCTGACTTTTTATGGTATAATTGTTCAGATTCATTTCAAAATTTTCCTTTGAACAATCAAATTATATTCCCTCTGATAAACAGCTACAAATTGTCGGTAACTGATACATTTAAGAGACATTGTGTCCTTTGAATAAAGAAAATTCAGAAAAAATGTCTCATTTAAAATAACCTATAATGCCCGCATTTGAGTAAAAAGTAGAAAACTCTTGCTGTGAGAAGAACCGTTCCTTATCTGAAAAACCAAGTTTCATGCATTTCAACAGGAGCAATTCAGATTCCTTAAGATTTCCCTGCTTGGCCCTTAGCAAAGCTTTCTGATACGCCCACTCAGAATTAGATGGGTCTACAATGGAATAAATTTCTATCAATTTTTCAAGTAACAAAACATCTTGCTTTGCTTCCTGAGAAATCAAAGTCATATAAACTGCAAGACTTAAATAGCTTTTCAGTCTTTGGTTCATAAGGTGTTTTTCATTTGGTAATGAATGAGAATCCATTATTTTCACCTCAGCATTCCACCAATCAATACTCTCAGTAAAAAACTTCTGATAATATTCTCTTTGCAATACAGCTTCCCTTGCTTCATTTTCTTCGCTTTCTTTAATAAACCTGATTACTTCTGGATTTGACTTCAATTTATCGAATTGATTATTAAAATCCATATAAGACTTTTCGTTATAAATTAACGGAAGTATTTCCTTTAATTTTTGATAACGCGAAAGGTTATTAGTTTGCTTATTTAAAATTTCAAGCTCAGAATTTATAAAAATTTTAATGAGGGAATCATTCGGTTGTTGTATATGATTCAGCATATTCGCAGACTCCAGGAAAACAAAAATCTTTTCCATTGATGATTCAGGGGCCCAATCGTGTTTACCATCGAATTCAATTAAAAGATGTTTAACCTGTAGCTCATCTAATGAAGCTTCGGTTCTTCTTTGTTCCAATAAATTAAAGTCTTCGTTACCGGCCACACCTGCAAATACAAAATCATTCTTTATGCGAGATCTTGATGGTTCAAATCCTGCAGAGTTTGCAATAACTCCGGAAACCTCATTGTCAGATAAACCTATATTAATTGCAACTCTGGCTCCACCACTAAAACCGGCACAATAAATTCTTCCTCCATTGGTGTGGTATTTAGATTTAATCTCCTTCTTAATAGCATTATATATTTCAGGATAAATGGTTGTTGGAATTCCATTTTTGCTGTCGGCGCTTGCGATTAAAATATAACCATATTTCTCACTCAATTTTTTATACTTCTGCAAAGGAAGATCTGCTTTTGCGTGAGGATCAAAAAAAATTATTACAGGCAAATCTGAACCCTCTTTGTAATAAAACGGCAGATAAACCGAATACGTGAAACGACCATCTGACTGGCATTTTATACCGGATAAGATTTTACCTTTTTCAATATTATTTCCTTTTTTTAAATCAGAAAACTTAAGTGTGTCAGAAATGACTACATCATTAGCTTCGTTTCTGTTTCCGCAAGAAATGAGAAATGATACGACGAAGAATAAAAAAAAATTCTTCCTCATGGACATGCTAATCGAACTGGTGCTCGTGAAAATCCAACTCTGCGCCTTCATTAGAAATACGCTGTAGCTTAAGATCTGTGTGCGGATGTATTACCAACGGGAACTTTTCTAAACGTACAGAGCTTGGATCTAAACCAAATGCTCTAGCTTCAGAAATACCAATTCTTTTCAAAAAGAAATATGCATCCAAAATGATTCGCTCGTGCCAAGGAAGATCATTGTCATAAGACAAAAACTTATCAATGATTATGAATTTAAAGTCGCCGATCACATTATTACGATTCAGTGACTCATAACGACTGGTAATATCAACTTCTCCATTTCTCACTAAATCCTGAACCACCTTCCTGAACATCAAATTGATTTTCGGTGCAACTTTAAACCCTAGATTAAAATCAATTCGAATGAGGTTTTCTTTTTGAATGTGATGAACGCGGTATTCGCAAGTGTTTGGTTCATCCATTACATTAACATGTACAAACCAATAGAGGTCTGCTCGCTTAGGTCTACGCTGAAGAATTGAGTAAATAACTTTTGATTCTATTTCATCCGCCTTTGGCGAATTGGTCATGTGAATTAGGTGTGTAGCATACTTTGGGATAGTTAGGTCATTGCTCAGATCGGCAAACAAACTCTTGTACTTATCTATCTTTACAAATTCGGTATAATTTCCTCTGATTAATTTGGCGAGGTACCATATTCCCATAATGCAGGCAAGAAAAATCGCTATCAATAGGGTTATGTAGCCACCATTAATAAACTTTTTTAGATTGGCAACCAAAAAAGAACTTTCTACCACAAAATAAACTGCAATAAATATGTAGACGAATACAAATGGAAAATGCCTTAACTTCATAAATACAGGTAAAAGACGGGAAGACATCATCATTCCTAAAATAATCGTTAGCCCGTAAGCCGCCTCCATTTCTTTTGATTCCTTGAAAAAGAGAACAATAAAAATGCAACCGAAATATAGCATCCAGTTTATGGCAGGTATGTACATTTGACCTTTTAACTCTGTAGGATACTTAATTCTGAACTTAGGCCAGAAATTAAGGCGCATGGCTTCGTTTATCAAAGTAAAAGATCCACTGATCAATGCCTGGCTCGCAACAATTGTTGCCGCTGTAGCAATACAAATTCCGATTGGTAAAAACCACTGAGGCATGATTTCATAAAAAGGATTCCTGCCATTTAAAGAAGTGCCAACTACGCCTTTAGAGAGTAACCATGCTGACTGACCAAAGTAATTCAGCACCAGCATTATTTTTACAAAAATCCAACTCATACGGATATTCTGCCTTCCGCAGTGACCCATATCTGAATACAAAGCCTCAGCCCCTGTAGTGCAAAGAAACACGGCGCCTAAAAGCCAAAAACCTCCAGGATGGTCAATTAACAAATCTATTCCCCATATCGGATTCAATGCCTTAAAAACAGATAAATCCTGAGACAGGTTGATTATGCCAAAAAAGCCAAGCATCAGAAACCACACAAGCATGATGGGGCCGAAAGCTTTACCAATGAATTTTGTTCCGAATTGCTGAATTACGAAAAGTAATGTAATAATTAAAATTATAATAGGTACTGTTTTACGATAATCATTAAAAGACGGATCAATGCCTTTTAATCCCTCAACTGCGGAAGCAACAGAAATAGGCGGTGTAATAATTCCCTCACCCAAAATACAACAGCCTCCAATAATAGCAGGGAAAATCAACCACTTAACTCTTGCCTTTTTTATTAATGTATATAATGCAAAAATTCCACCCTCTCCCTTATTATCTGCCTGAAGTGTAAAGAGTACATATTTTATTGTTGTCTGTAAGGTAAGCGTCCAGAAAACAAGAGACATTCCTCCAAGTACCACAGCAGGCTCGATTTTTCCGTCGCCATTTATTGCACTCATCACGTAAAGAGGCGAGGTCCCAATATCACCGAAGATAATTCCGAGGGTAACTAAAAGGCCACCGAATGTAACCTTGTTGATGTCGCCGTGATGATTTTGGCTCAAGAAAAATAATTTGTTATACAAATGTATATACAAATTCTAAAAATCAACAAAGAAAACAACTAATTTTTTATCATAAATCAATTCTTTACAGCAAGAAACTTAAGTCTTATGAAGTAAATAGGTAATTAGTTTCAATAATTGTAATTTAGCACGCAATTAAATAAAAATATGCTAAAGAAAATTACAATATCTGCGGCGGCACTGATACTCGTTATTGCAGCCTGTAAATCTAAAAAATCATTGGTAGTTGAAAAAAATCAAAACAAAAACGATGAACCTATTGTAGAAATTGAACAAGTAGAAGTAAAACCGAAAGAAAAACCTAAAACAAAAATTTATCAGTCTAGCAATACCAAGCAAAATGACATCATCCATACCAAACTTGAGGTTAAATTCGATTGGCAAAATTCATGGCTTTACGGCAAGGCTAGCATTGATATTAAACCATTTTTTTACCCGACAGCAAAACTTTATTTAAATGCCAGGGGAATGGATATTTACAAAGTGCAAATTGTAAAATCAGGGCAGAATACAGATCTAAAATACACCTATGAAAACGACTCCATTAAAATTGATCTTGACAAAACATATACTAAAGAAGAAAAGTACACGGTTTTCATAGATTACAAATCTAAACCGGAAGAGTTGAAGAAAGGCGGTAGCAGAGCAATAATGAGTGACAAAGGCTTGTATTTTATAAATCCTAAAGGGGAAGACCCTGATAAAATGCCACAGATTTGGACTCAGGGAGAAACCCAGAGCAACAGCGCATGGTTTCCTACCATTGATTCTCCGAATGAAAAAATGACTCAAGAGCTTTTTATTACTGTAGACGACAAATACACTACCTTATCCAATGGCGTTCTGAAGGAACAGAAAAAAAATACTGACGGTACGCGTACAGACCGATGGGTGATGGATCTACCTCATGCACCATATCTTGTGATGATGGGTATAGGTGAATTCAAAATTGTAAAGGATTCATGGAAAGGAAAAGATGTTTGGTACTACGTTGAAAAGGAATACGAGCCGTATGCACGTGCAATTTTCGGTAACACTCCTGAAATGCTTGAGTTTTATTCTAATAAATTAGGTGTTCAGTACCCTTGGCAGAAGTATTCACAGATCGTTTGCCGTGATTACGTCAGCGGTGCCATGGAAAACACAAGCGCAACACTTCATGGTGAATTTCTTTACAGCACAGACAGAGAACTCATCGATGATGATCAGGAATCAGTTATTGCTCACGAACTTTTTCATCAGTGGTTCGGTGATCTGGTTACGTGCGAAAGCTGGAGCAACCTCCCCCTTAACGAATCATTCGCCACTTATGGAGAATACCTCTGGAATGAGTACAAATACGGAAGAGATAAAGCGGATGCTGAAGGATATGCAAGCCGCTCAGGTTACATTGCTGAAAGTAAACAAAAAAATGTAGACCTTATTCGATTTGATTACAAGGGCCGTGAGGACATGTTCGATGGCCACTCTTATAATAAGGGAGGACAGATCTTGAATATGTTGAGGCGTTATGTTGGCGATGAAGCATTTTTTTCTTCACTCAAACTTTACTTGGAAAGAAACAAATTCAATACAGCAGAAGTTCACAACCTTCGTCTATGCTTCGAAGAAGTTACCGGTGAAGATCTGAACTGGTTTTTCAATCAGTGGTTTTTGTCAAAAGGACATCCAGATCTAAAAATTGAAAAACAATATGATGCGGCACAAAAAAAACTAACTCTCAAAATTACACAGCAACAGGATTTTGAAAAAGGGATTCCTTTGTTTACAATTCCCGTTAATGTTGACATTTACTCAGGTAAGAACAAAATGAGTAAACTGATTTGGATCAAACAAGCTGAAGAAACCATCGAAATTCCAAATGTGAACCAACAACCTGACCTTGTAAATTTTGATGCAGACAAATCATTGCTTTGTAATAAGAATGAGAGCAAAACACTTGAAGAGTATGTATTTCAATATAAAAATGCGCCATTGTACCTTGACAGATTTGAAGCAATGGAATATTTGAAAAACGAATTGAGCAATCCTGTTGCTTATGAAACCATTGTACTTTCGCTGAAAGATAAATATGAAGGATTAAGAAAAAAAGCAATCGGAATTTTAAACAATGTTGCATCTTCCAAAGAAGAAAAATTAAAACCAATGATGATTGAAATATCGAAAAATGATAAAAACTCCAACGTAAGAGCCGCGGCAATTAATTTTCTTGCGGAAAATTACAAAGGAAATGACTTAAAAGAAGTTTATTCCTCTGCCATGAACGACAAGTCATTGAACGTAATTTCAAATGCTCTGGAGGGACTGTCAGTTCTAGACATGAATCTTGCGTTAAGCAAAGCGAAAGAACTTGAAAAAGAAAAAAGCATGTCCCTAACCTTTTCGATCATGAACTTGTACGCCGAAAACGGCAACGAATCCAGTCTTACTTTTTTTATGGATAAGGCAAAAGAGTTCGGAGGTTTTTCTGAAGTAGGGTACTACAATATGTTTGGAAAATTTTTAAAGAAATGCAACGATGAAGGCACTATGAAAGGAGTAACTTTCATAAAAAACAGAATAGCGGCAAGTAAAAACCAGTTTGCCAAATACGGCGCACAGAAAGCGATCAAAGATCAGCTAAACAGGTATGAAGAAAAGTCAGCTGAGTTGACTGCAAAAATTGAAAACATGAAAAAATCTGGTCAGGATACCAAGGCACTCGATGATCAACTAAATACGGCGAAAAGTATCAAGGAGAAAATTAAAGCGGCCTATGATGAAACTAAGAAGTAAAAATTATTTTCTTTATTAACAACGAAAAATTGACCCTTTTTTACTCTTTATGAGCAAAATCAATTTCAATAATTATACCTACAGTGTAGTGGATCGTTTTATCCGCTATGCAAAAATTGACACGCAAAGCGACCCAAATTCGCCCACCTGCCCCAGTACTGAAAAACAGAAAAATCTGAGCAGACTGTTGGTAGAAGAGTTAAAACAAATGGGCATTGAAGATGCTGAGATCGATGAAAATGGATATGTCTATGCAACGATTCCATCCAACACAGATAAAAAAGTCCCCGTGATTTGTTTTTGTTCGCATGTAGACACCTCCCCAGACTGCACCGGTGAAAACGTGAAACCGCAGATACATCACAATTATCAGGGACAGGATATTATTTTGCCAAATGATAAAACACAAGTCATAAAATTTGCGGATCATCCGGATCTCAAAAATCAAATCGGTAATGACATCATAACGACAGACGGAACTACTTTGTTGGGAGCAGACAACAAAGCCGGAGTTGCTGAAATCATGGATGCCGCCAACTTTCTAATGACTCATCCCGAAATCAAACATGGAAAAATCAGAATACTATTTACACCCGATGAAGAAATTGGAAGAGGAGTTGACAAATGTGATATGAAAAAATTGTCTGCTGATTTTGGATATACGATAGATGGCGAAACATTGGGCCATATTGAAAATGAAACTTTTTCTGCCGACGGAGTTCTAGTTAGCATCAAAGGATTTCCAACCCATCCCGGGTTTGCAAAAAATAAAATGGAAAACTCCATGAAAATTGCAAGTGAAATTATTTCAAGTTTGCCAAATGAAAAATCGCCGGAAAAAACAGAAAAGAAAGAAGGTTTCATTCACCCTGTTTCATTAAACGGAACACTAGATGAAACCAAGATTAATTTCATCATCCGAGATTTTTCCACTCCCGGCCTTACCAAGCTAGAAGATGAATTGAAAAAAATTGTTGAATCGGTAATGAAAAGTTATCCAAAGTCGAGTTATACCTATCAGGTTACTGAACAATACAGAAACATGAAAGAGGTATTGGATCATCATCCTCAGGTTACTGAATTCGCACTTGAGGCAATAGAGCGCAGTGGAGTAAAACCAGTCCTTTCGAGTATACGCGGAGGAACGGACGGCTCAAGATTATCTTTCATGGGACTCCCCTGCCCTAATATATTTGCAGGAGAACACGCATTTCACAGCAAGCAAGAGTGGGTTAGCGTACAAGACATGCAAAAAGCGGTGCAGACCATTGTTAACCTGACGGCCGTTTGGGAGGAAAAAAGCTAGAGATTATTATCAGCCATATAACTTCGCAAAATTCTGACTATTATCAGTTAGAATGCTATTATTCCGTTTTGTAAATTTGACGCATGTCAGAAAAAAACATTACCATAGTTGGTTCAGGGCTCGTAGGATCCCTACTCTCCATTTATCTAGCCAGAAGAGGACACAAAGTAAATATATATGAACGCCGTGCGGACATGCGTAAGCAAAGTATGTCGGCAGGCAGGTCGATCAATCTCGCATTAAGTGACCGTGGATGGAGAGGTCTTGAGGGCGTTGGCATAGCTGATGAAATACGAAAGATTGCAATTCCGATGTACGGAAGATTCATTCACCATAAAGATGGTTCTACCGCATATCAGCCATACGGAAAAGAGGGACAGGCTATTAATTCCGTTTCGCGTGCAGAGATAAACATGAAGTTGATGGACCTCGCAGAGAAAGAAAAAAATGTTTCCATTCACTTTCAGGAAAAGTGCACACATGTAGATCGTTCGACTTTAACAGCCACTTTTGAAAACGAAGAGAGCAAACAGCAATCAAAAATTAAAAGCGATTTAATGTTTGGTGCAGATGGTGCATTTGCGGCATCAAGGCTGAATATGCAACTTTCCTCAGATCGTTTTGAATATAATCAACATTACATCACCGCAGGATATAAGGAATTAATTATACCACCCGGGCCCAATGGAGAATTTCTGATTGAAAAAAACGCGCTACACATCTGGCCACGCGGGAGCTTCATGATGATTGCTTTACCAAATCCTGATGGAAATTTTACCTGTACTTTGTTTCTCCCGTTTGAAGGAGAAAAATCATTCTCGAATCTAAAAACAAAAGAAGCGGTAAAAAAGTTTTTTGAGGAAGAGTTTCCGGATGCAGTTCCAATGATGCCAAGTTTATTGGAAGATTTTTTTCATAATCCTACTTCTTCACTCGTAACGGTAAAATGCTACCCTTGGGTGTTCGACAATAAAATTGCGTTGATAGGAGATGCGGCCCACGCAATAGTTCCGTTCTACGGACAAGGTATGAACTGCGGTTTTGAAGATTGCGTTGTGCTTAATGAATTAATAGACAAGCATCATGAAAACTGGGATAACATTTTGGAGGAGTATCAAGATTTAAGAAAACCTGATGGAGATGCTATTGCAGATCTAGCAATTGCAAATTTTGTGGAGATGCGTGATAAAACCGCTGATCCTAAATTTTTACTTCAGAAAAAAATAGAAGCATGGTTCTCAGAAAAACATCCTGAAAAGTGGATTCCCTTGTATACAATGGTAACATATAGTCCACAGATAAGATACAGCACGGCGTTGAGAGAGGGAAATCGTCAGGAGGAAATCATGCAGCAAGTTATGGCCCTGCCAAATATAGAAACGGAGTGGAACAGTAAAATGGTTGAAGACAAAATGTTGGAATTGATTAAAAATTAAACAGAGAAAATAAATTTCAACCAAGTAAGTGCAATAAAGGTAATCACCGATACCGCAACAACCATTTTATGCTTATGGAACATAATTAGTAGGGTCATTAAAAAGGTGCCAACCGAAGTAACAAGTGCATAACACATTGATGGTCTTATATAGTAGTAATTGAATTGATTCCGCTCTTCAGGACTCATATTAAAAAAGGTAGCGACATTTACAATAAGTATAACGAAACAAATAATAATCCCTGATCTTGAGAAAAGTCTTACTGAAAAAATTTCTTTCATTCGATTGCGAATTTATTGAATTCATTTACTTAAATATTACCGATCATCGAAATATTCATCAACACAAAAGAAAAAAAAAGCCTTCCGAGATCGGAAGGCCTTAATTTTTAAACTAATTTAAAATTACTTCTGCTCAGTCTTACCTGTTTCAGTTGCATTTTCTACAGCTTTCTGAGTGTTCTCAACAGCTTTGTTTAAAGAATCTACACCTGCATTGGTAACTTCTTCAGTTTTTTGCTGAACAGTTTCCAAACCTGCCTTTGCAAGTGAATCAGCCAATGCCTTTTCAGCATCTTTTGCTCCACCACATGATACTAAAACTGATGCAGACACTAATGCTGCAGCTGCGAATAATGATACTTTTTTCATTTTTTTATTTTTTATTGGTTATTATATTCTTTTATACCGAAATTCAATTCAGGTAACCCAAAATTTAGAAAACTTGATGAAATAATTTATAAAGTACTGATTACCAGTAATAAAAAATTAGTAATTAAGGTAAGCACTTTTTTATTGAGAAAAAAAAAGAAAAAATAATTCAATATTGGGGTTACTTTTGCTAAATAACGGAATAAACTATAGCAAACCATGATTGAAAAGAAATCTTGGACAGACGAAGAGCTAATCAACGGAATCAGGAATGACGAGCGATTGGCACTTTCAATGGTTTATAAAAAGTTCTTTAAGGTAGTGTTAAAGCATGTTCTAAATAACAACGGAACTGAGCAGGAGGCAAAAGATATTTATCAGGAAAGTATTCTTGCATTGTATCATACAGTTAGAAAAGAAAACTTTCAGCTGAATTGCCAACTACAAACTTTTATTTTTTCAATTGCAAAGCGTTTGTGGCTGAAGCAACTGGGCAGATCGGGAAAAATGATAAAGCTTGAGGTCGTTGATCATGCGGCTTCGGAACCCGATGTTACAGAGCAATTGGAGGCATTTGAGAAAAAAGAAAAAAAATTAAATCAAATGAACGAAGGACTTAACCAACTCGGAGAGCCCTGCAAAACATTACTTACAGACTTTTATTATAACAAAATGGGAATGGATGACATTGCAGAAAAATTTGGATACACAAATGCTGATAATGCAAAAAATCAAAAATATAAATGTCTGCAGAGGCTGAAAAAGTATGTTATTAACGAATAAAAGAAGAAGAGTATGAGAAACATTGACCTTTTTGATGATTATATTTCCGGCTCACTTAACGATGCCGATAAAATTAAATTTGAAGAAAAACTACAATCAGACCCTGAATTCAAAAAAGAGTTTGAATTACATTACAGCTTCATTTCGGTTATAAACGAAAACGAAACGCAAAAAGAACTTAAAAACTACCTCAACGAAATTCACGAAGAAGAATTCGGAAAACCGAATGTTTTACCACTAAACAGAAATAATGGTTTTTATATTAAAGTTGCCACTGTTGCCGCAGGGGTTTCAATCATTGTTTTCTTATCAGGAATTTTAATTTATCGTTTCGGACTAGACAAGGGAACAGATAACCAATATGAAGAATTGGTGAATAAGGCTGTATTGCAAATTCAAGACGTAAAGCGCGGTATTGAAAAACTGAATAAAAAAGAAGTAGCGCCGGCAACAATGGAAGCTTCCGGCTTTTGCATTTCATCCAAAGGATATATCATCACAAGCCTACACAGTGTAAAAAATGCAGACTCGGTGATGGTCCAGAATGATAAACTTGATTTTGTTTCAGCGGAAAAAGTATGGGAAGAACCTCAGCTTGATGTTGCAATTTTTAAGCTTAGCTCAACAGAAGGAATTAATGCCATGGATTTACCAATAAGTTTCCGTAAGGAGTCTTTAGATCTTGGAGAACGAGTTTTTGCAATTGGTTACCCGAGAGAAACTATTGTATATTCAGAAGGGAATATCAGCGCAGAAACGGGACTTAACGGAGATACCACTAAATATCAACTATCGATGCTTATCAATCCAGGAAATTCAGGTAGTCCCGTGCTAGATGAGTATGGGAACCTTGCAGGTATTATCTCAGGCAGAAATAACAGCGCTCAGGGAGTTTCGTATGCAATAAAAAGCAAATATATTTTTGACATGATCCAAAATATTCCTGATGAAAAGCTAAGAAATGAATTAAAGCCGGATGGGAAAAACACCATCAGGAAAAACAAAAGAGCAGACCAATTGAAAAAACTGAAGCCATATGTTTTCAGTATTAAAGTTTATAAGTCTGCCTGATTCACATTAAACAAGTTTTATATCTCAAATTGGGCATACATTCCCGATTTAAAACATCTTTGTACCTCTTCAATTTTTACAACTTCCTGATATAGAGACACGTGTTTTTTTACACATTTATGGTACAAAGTGTGGAATAAAGTGCACAGCCCGTAATAAATAGAGTGGAAGTGTTCTTTTAATTTTTCAATCCAGGCAAATAAATAAAAATTAAAAATTGCTGAGGGAGGGATGCAAATCGTTAAAGACGGGAACAATTTGTTTGTCAGCTGACATGAAAAGTAATGTAACATTTCCACTTTTAATTAATTAGTTTTTTATGAAGTGGTTTAATTTATTAATTGTATTGATTTTATTCAATGATGTAAAAGCTCAAAAAGTTCCAAACCAAGTTTCAGCTACAATGGATACATTAACTTCTCCGGGTGACTCAATAGTTTGGAGCAAACATTTTTCAATTTATCAAGCAGTCAATTACAGCAAAGGTGGGGAAATTCATAGTTATTCAATCACATCAGATGGAGTATTATTAACAGTTGCTTCAAGGATAGATTCCAATTTAATTCCTGAGAATATTGAAAAGTATATTTTTACGTTTTTTCCATCAATGAAAATCAGCGCTTCATACCTTGTTAAAGAATATCCATTAGGTAAAAACTTCTTCAGAATTGATATTGGAAAAGCGGAGGTACTATTTGATTGTAATGGAAATTTTTTGGATTGCAGATCGAAACATGATGAATTTGACGAGTCAATTTAGATTTATTCTTTCCGAAAAAAATGAATTATTTTTTGGTTTTTTTCCTTGGAATTTTACCAATCCTTTTATCCTTTTTATTGATCAGTTCACACAATAAACCGACCTTTTCTTCAAAATGGTCATCTGAATACCGAATCATCTGCCACGCCGTATTTTTACCGGATCCCGATAGTATAGATACAGGATTTAGTCCTCCGAAATACTCTGACAGAGAGTTGTGATGATCAAAATCAGTAGCAATCCAAATCCCGTTAGAATCTGTATGAGATTCTTTATTTCTGAGAATAATTAAAATCTTTTCACCGGAATATACTGCGTGACAACCAAACATTGGTTTAATTTCAATGTCAATATTTTGAATTAAATCCAAAACAAAAGGAAAAGGAAAAGCATTTTTTTTCTTGACCTTCATTCTTGAATCAATCTATGAAGCCGGTATTTTTAAAATAATCTACCACTGCTTCATTTATAAGTTTATTCTGCTGTTTCGAATCAAGAGGAGGTAATTCCTCATTAAGTTTCCAATGCGGCCAGCCGTCAGGATCTCTGCCCTCGTAAGAATAATAGCCATAAGGCTCAAGCAGTGTACAAATTGCTATGTGCATTAGATTTATTTTATCATCCTTTTTGAATTTTTTATCAAACTTTCCAAGCTCCTGCACACCTATTAAAAATAAGATGTCGGCAATTTCAGGCTCGTTACCGAACCTTTCTTTAAACTTTTCCTGTAGTTTCTCCCATGAAGTTTTCACGATGGCAAATTTAAGCTAATTCATCATTATTAACTCATTCACGTTGAAAACGACGATAAATCAAAAAAAATTGAAATAGCGGTAGAGTTAAATTAGTAACATGAATTATATCGACATACTAATCTGCATTCCTGTAATATGGGGTATTTACAAAGGCGTTACAGATGGCATCATCACTCAAGTTGCAGGAATTGCGGCGTTTTTTGGTGGAGTTTGGCTAGCCTTTAACTTTTATGAAGAGTTTACGAGACTTTTTTCATTCGCAGACAAATATGCTCCAGTGATTTCATTTTCAGTAATATTTCTGCTATCGGTTCTTCTTGTTTTTCTTGCCGCAAAACTCGTAAATAAGATTGTTGATAATGCTTCGCTCTCCACAGCAAACAAAATGGCAGGAGCAGTATTCGGAGCACTTAAATTCGCTTTAATCCTAAGTGTAATATTTTTTATGGTTGATGCGATTGAATCCAGCTATCCGGCTTTATCATTTAAGCAAAAAAAAGAATCATTGTTATATCAGCCCATTGCTAAAATAGCTCCGACCATAGTTCCGGGATTAAAGAATCAAAAAATTGAATTTGGTAATAAGAACAATAATGAAATAAAGTTAAGCTACTTACCCAAAAATAATCAGGCGGGTGAATGAAAAAATCCTCAATCAGTATTCTTATTTTTTCTATCCTGCTGATTTGTGTTTGGGTATCTTCTAATATTTCATGGGGAAAGGAAAACTGGAAAGGAATTTTGGAAAGTGACGCCAAGGGTTACTACGCCTATCTTCCGGCGGTATTTATTTATAAAGATTTAAATTTCACATTTTTTGATTCCATAGAAGGAAAAAAATATTTTGACAAAAACTATTATTATGATTATCGCGTTACCGCTAACAACAATAAAATAAATAAATACTGGTGTGGAACTGCAATTTGCGAATTGCCCTTCTTCTTAATTGCACACAGCCTAACCCATATCACTAACCATGAGGCAGACGGCTATTCCAAACTATATCCGATTTTCATCAATTGTGCAGGCATATTTTATCTGGTCTTTGGACTCTACTGTTTAGATAAATTAATGCAGATTTACAATATATCAGTGAAGAACAGATTAATAATCGTTGGCTTGTTTTTCTTCGCTACCAACCTTTTTTATTATACGATTGTTGAACCAGGTATGAGTCATGTTTTTTCATTTGCATGGATCTCTTTCTTTCTCGTTCAAATCAAAAATATTATGATTAAATTTAATTGGAGAAACTTGCTGTTTGCGTCAATAAGTATTGGACTAATATTCTTAATAAGGCCAATAAACATACTTATTATATTTTTCGTTCCATTTTTAGCTGGAAGTTTAGAGGGATTCATTTCTTTTTTAAGAGTTGTCATTAAAGAAAAAATTAAACTATTTATTGTATTATTAATTGTTCCTTCAATTGCCTCAATACAGATTTTATTATATAAAATTTCCTGTGGACAATTTTTTGTTGATTCATATCCCGGTGAATCATTCAACTTTCTTAACCCGCACCTATTTGATTTACTTTTCAGTTACAAAAAAGGACTTTTCTTATATACCCCTTTTTATCTGGTTTGCCTTTTCGGATTAATTTATCTGTTCAAGAACTCGAAGTGGGAGTTTTTTACTTTTTTTATCTTCTTTGTAATAATAAGCTACATACTTTCCAGCTGGCACAATTGGTGGTATGGAGGAAGTTTTTCCTCCAGAGTCTTTGTCGATTATCTTCCAATCTTTGGACTTACTTTTGGAACATTACTACAAAAATCTTCTGCAAAAATCAAAAATTTTACACTTGCAATTTCCGTAATTTTGGTGTTGCTTTGTCAGGCTCAAATTTATCAATACAGGTACAATTTAATTACCTGGGACAGTATGACAAAAGAAAAGTACTGGGAAGTATTTTTGAGATTGGATAAAATAAAATAAATTAAAAATGAAGGTTGTTGCCGGAATAGACATAGGTGGAACAAATACAGTTTTTGGATTGGTTAATAGAGAAGGTGATGTCTTAAAGATGAACTCATTACCAACAGGGAGCTTTGAAACAGCTGAAGTTTTGGCGAAAGAAATAAGTGCAGGAATATCCGATTTGATGGAGATTGACCATGAATTGGCAGGAGTTGGAATAGGTGCGCCAAATGGAAATTTTTACACAGGTACTATAGACATGGCTCCCAACCTAAATTGGAAAGGTGTCGTTCCGCTTGCTGAACTCTTCAGGAAACAATTGAATACTGAAGTGTTGCTCACAAACGATGCAAACGCCGCGGCACTTGGAGAAATGATTTTTGGAGCAGCTAAAGGGATGAAAGATTTTTTGTTTATTACTCTAGGGACTGGCTTAGGTAGTGGAATTGTTGTTAACGGAAAAATGGTTTACGGACATGACGGATTAGCCGGTGAGTTAGGGCATGTGATTATGTTTCAGGATGGCAGAAATTGCGGATGCGGCAGAAAAGGATGTTTGGAAACGTATTGCTCAGCAACAGGAATCGTTAGAACCTATTTGAGTTACTTCCCTGAATCAAAATTTGAAGGAATAAAAATTGATGCAAAATATATTTTTAGTAAGGCTCAACAAAAAGAGAAAGAGGCGCTAAAATCTTTTGAATACACCGGGGAGGTACTGGGATTAGCACTGGCAAACAGCGTTACATATACCAGCCCTGAAGCCATTTTTATTTTTGGAGGATTAGCTCTTGCAGGAAATTATTTATTTGAACCTTTAAGAAAAAGTTTCTCAAAAAACTTGCTCAACATCTATAGAAGAGAAATAAAAATACTTCCAAGCGCTCTGCCTGAAAACTCTGCGGCAATTTTAGGTGCTGCATCACTATGCTGGGAAAAACTATAATAAACTTGCTTTCTAAATTTTGCATAACATCGCTCACTCTCGTTCTCATTGCTGGAAATTTTATTTTTTCACAGATTCCTGTTATCCCGAAACCGCAGAAAGTTATTTTATCGGAGGGGAATTTCTCACTTTCTTCATTAACAGAATATGACCTTTCAGCAGAGCAAGACAAAACGTATTTTGAATTACTCAATTCAGAACTAAAAACAACATTGGGGTTTGAATTGAAAGCAGGAAAGCCGAAATTTTCAGGAAATTTCATTTCCTTCTCATATGGGCCTGAATTAAAACCGGAAGAATATAATATCTCAATAAAGGAAAAATCTATTTCTGTCGAATATGGGAAAAAGGGAGCGAATCACGCCATCAGTACTTTGATTCAGTTGTTTCATCATTATAAAAATGAAAAAGGAATATCTAAAATTCCTTGTATGCTAATAGCAGATATGCCTGCCTTTAAATGGCGAGGAATGCATTTAGATGTGTCCAGACATTTTTTTTCCGTTGAATTCATAAAAAAATACATTGACCTTCTGTCGCTTTACAAAATGAACTCCTTTCACTGGCACTTAACGGATGATCAGGGTTGGAGAATTGAAATAAAAAAATATCCAAAACTTACATCAGTTGGTGCATGGAGAAATGGAAGTATGATCGGCCATTACCGAGACCAGAAATTTGACACCATTACCTACGGAGGGTTTTACACTCAAAAAGAAATCCGTGAAGTAGTTGAATATGCTTCAGAAAGAAACATCAATGTGGTACCGGAGATAGAAATGCCCGGCCATTCGTTGGCGGCTCTTTCTGCTTATCCTGAAATGGCATGTAACGACAGCGTTTTTTCTGCGGCTAAAAGTTGGGGGGTGTTTGATGACATTTACTGTACTAAAGATGAAACTTTTAAATTTCTTGAGAATATTTTAGAAGAGGTCTGTACTCTTTTTCCATCGGACTATATTCATATTGGAGGTGATGAAGCACCAAAAGTAAGGTGGAAAAAATGTGCTAAGTGTCAGCAAAGTATTAAATCTGAAGGATTGAAAAACGAGGATGAACTTCAAAGTTACTTCATAAGACGCATTGAAAAATTTATCAATTCAAAAGGAAAAAAAATTATTGGATGGGATGAAATTTTAGAAGGAGGGCTTGCACCCAACGCTGCAGTAATGAGCTGGAGAGGAACTGAAGGAGGAGAACACGCGGCCAAATTAAAACATTTTGTAGTCATGAGCCCTGGTTCGCATTGCTACTTCGATCATTATCAATCTACACCCGAGTTTGAACCCATAGCGATTGGGGGATATACGCCAATTGAAAAAGTATATTCTTACGACCCTATTCCTACATCACTTACAAATGAAGAGCGTGAGTATATACTTGGCGCACAAGCTAACTTATGGACAGAATACATTACTATGAACACAAGTGCAGAATACATGGCAGTTCCCAGAATCTCTGCTTTAGCGGAAGCACTTTGGAGTAAGAAAGAAAATAAAAACTGGAAAGATTTTTCTTTGAGACTTAGTGATCACTTTAAATTACTCGACACAAAAAAAATAAATTACTCCAAAGCAATTTATGATGTAAAATACAATTTAAAAAAAGACAGTGTTTCAGATTTTGTTAATCTAGATTTAAGTTCTTCATTCGAAGGAAAAATATTTTACACTTTAGATGGAAATGATCCTAATATAAATTCCAAAGAATACAGACAACCAATTATTTTAGATAAGAATTCTCAACTTAAAGCTGCACTTTTTTATGACGATAAGAAAATTGGAAGAACATTAGAGAAGAAGTTTTTTGTGAGTAAGTGTACGGGGAAAAAAATAGTTTTCAAAACCATACCTTCAAAATATTATAATAAAACCCAAGGTTTCGGAATGGTAAACGGAATTTTGGAGTCGGCCTCAGGCCAGAAAGACTGGTGTACCGGTTGGTGTAACTCCGACCCTCATTTTATGATTGAATTTGATAAGGAAATTGAATTGAAAAAATTAGTTTTTTACGTTTTATCTGACGAGAAAAATAAAATCTACCCTCCTGAGGAGATAAAAATTTCATTAAATGATAAAGAAGATCATGTAAATTTCAGCGCTAAAAAAACAATTAAAGAATCGGGTGTAATGCAAATAGATATTGAAATACCCTTGCAAAAAACAAAATCCATTGAGATAAAAATGAAGAATACGCTGAAGAAAGAAGATTCCTGGATTTTGGTTGATGAAATATTGGCAGAATAACAAAAATGAAAACTACATTCCCTTTTTATTCAGAACAATCTAGGTACTGGAAATTAGATGATGAAATTGTTTTTTTGAATCACGGTTCTTTTGGATCAACGCCAATCGAAGTTCTTGAAAAACAAAATCAACTTCGACAGCAAATGGAGCATGAGTCTGTGCGATTCATGATAAGAGAATTATACCCGTTATATAATGAATCTTTACGAAAATTGTCAAGATTTGTTGGGGCCATGGAAAAAAACATGGTTTTTGTAAAAAACGCAACAATGGGTGTAAATACAATTTTTCATTCGCTTCAGTTTAAAGAAGGTGATGAAATCTTGATTCATAGTCACGCATACGGAGCTTGTGTAAACACTATAAAATGGTATGCGGAACGACAAAAACTTAAAATTGTAATTGCAGATATTCCTTTTCCAATCAAGAACAAAACCCAAATTATTGATGCCTTTCAAAAACGTATAACTTCAAAAACAAAAATTGCTCTAGTAGATCACATAACCTCACCAACAGGAATTATTTTTCCTGTCGAAGAAATCATCGATTCGCTTCAAATTAAAAACATTGATGTTTTGGTGGATGGGGCGCATGCTCCGGGACAAATTCCTCTTGATTTAGAAAAGCTGAAAGCTGCGTACTATGTTGGCAATTGCCATAAATGGATTTGCTCTCCCAAGGGATCAGGTTTTTTATACGTAAGGGAAGACAAACAAAAACTGATTGACCCTTTGCAGATTTCACATTTATTTGACGCTCCGACACCTGAAGAAAAGAAATGGCAAGGAAAATTTTTCTGGCCCGGTACAGACGATTATACAGCCTACTGTTGTGTAGGATATGCAATTGATTATTTTGAAAATTTATTGCCCGGAGGCTGGAATGAGATAATGAATCGTAACCAAACTTTAGCCTGCGAAGGGAGAAAATTATTATGCCAAGAATTAGGGACTGAACCTCCCGCTCCCGAAGATATGATTGCAAATCTGGCGAGCGTTCAATTAGGAGATGGAATACTTCCGCCATACGGATTCAATTACATTTCTCCATTACAAGAAAAACTCTTCAGCAAATATAAAATTGAAGTTCCTGTAATAATTTTTAATAAAGAAAATCCGAGAACCTGGATAAGAATTGCGGCACAGATCTATAATTCAATGGAACAAATTGAATTTTTATCGGCATCAATAAAGGAAATAAAAATGAGTTCTGCTTACTGAATATTGACAGTTGATGTCATTTGGAACAGACTAAAATCATCATTTATTTTTTCGAAGAAAGGTTTCAACTTATTTCCGCTCTTCATAGCGATAGTAATGAAACCTAGTCCTGCACCTCCCTTTTCGGACATTTGATTATTTGAAAGGTGCTCCATATAATATTCCTTCAGTGCCTTCTCGTCTTCAAAATCATTAATTCTATTGATTTTAGAAGTTAATCCTGGAATTGCATTATTGGAAACCAGGTTGGCAGAAGTAATTTCTACCGTTGAACCGTTTTTTGCAATTACGAAAAAATTGTGCTGTTTACCATCATGGTCCTTATGTCCATGAATCAACATATTTTGAAGTGCTTCAACAGAAATGAAAAATATCTTTTTTACAGGGCTTTTGGGGAGTGGGATACTTAGAACTGTGCTTTCTACTTCTCCTTCTAATCTTGTGATCTGATCCTGATTCAAGGCACCATTGTACTGAATCAGCACAGACTTTTCTGGTCCTATGCCGGAAATCAGCTTTTGGTAATGTCCCTCAAAAAATTCCTTCTCGTTCATTTTTCCAATCGAGAAAATTTATTTTTTAAATAATCCGTGAAGTTCTGCCTCTATAAGGTTATAAATTTTACCTAAATCTTCAGGCTTCTCCGAAAAATTGTTGTCATCAACATCTATCACAATCAATTTACCACTCTCATAAGTTGAGATCCAAGCCTCATAACGTTCATTTAAACGTTTAAGGTAATCCAACCTGATTGAATTCTCATATTCCCTACCCCGCTTTTGAATCTGCTTAACCAATGTTGGAACTGATGCGCGTAAATAAATCAATAAATCAGGCGCTTTTATCAAGCTTTCCATTAATTTAAACAATGAGAAATAATTCTCAAAATCACGCGTGGTCATCAAACCCATGGCATGAAGATTAGGTGCGAAAATGTAAGCGTCTTCGTAAATGGTACGATCCTGAATTACATTTTTGTTCCCTTTCCTGATATCCAAAACCTGGCTAAACCTACTGTTTAAAAAATAAACTTGTAAATTAAATGACCAACGCTGCATGTCTTCATAAAAGTCATTCAAATAAGGATTATCATCTGCATCTTCGTAATGGGCCTGCCATTTATAATGTTTAGACAAAAGTGATGTTAGGGTTGTTTTACCGGAACCTATATTACCGGCTATTGCTATATGCATATCAACGTTGTTAAGTCAAAAAATTAATACCTTGTAAAATAAAGAAAAATAGTTCAAATTTTGTTAAAAGATGAAGCTACAATATCAACCATTCAACGATAAAAAACTACCAATTATCGGAAATGAGAAGTGCAGTAAGATAAAAAGCTTACTTATAACCTTTTTTGGTTTAAAAATCAGCGTTTTTCGGAGCCCTTGGAAAAGGTATAACATCTCGAATATTACCCATTCCTGTAACGAACTGAACCAGTCTCTCGAATCCCAAACCAAAGCCTGCATGCGGACAAGTTCCAAATCTGCGCGTGTCAAGGTACCAATACATTTCATTAACAGGTAATTCGCATTCACGCATACGATTCTCTAATTTTTCTAATCTTTCCTCCCTTTGTGAACCTCCAATGATCTCGCCTATTCCCGGAAATAAAATGTCCATGGCACGAACAGTTTTACCATCCTCGTTCTGTCGCATGTAAAAAGCCTTGATGGCCATAGGGTAATCCGTTAAAATGACAGGCTTTTTGAAGTGTTTTTCAACCAGATATCTCTCGTGTTCGCTTTGCAAATCAATTCCCCACTCATTTACTAGATACTGGAATTTTTTCTTTTTGTTATGGTTGCATTCTCTTAAAATTTCAATGGCCTCTGTGTAGGTAACACGTGCAAATTCATTCGAAACACAAAAGTTCAGTTTTTCTAAAAGTCCCATCTCAGACCTTTCGTTTTGAGGTTTTTGTTTTTCTTCTTCCTCCAATCGTTTAGACAAAAACTCAATGTCATCTTTGTTTTTTGACAAGGCCTGAGCAATTACATATTTAAGCATTTCCTCGGCCAGATCCATATTATCATTTAAATCATAGAAAGCCATTTCAGGTTCAATCATCCAGAACTCTGCAAGGTGACGTGTAGTGTTGGAATTTTCAGCCCTGAAAGTGGGACCGAATGTATATACTTCTGAAAGTGCCATTGCACTAAGCTCGCCCTCTAATTGCCCGCTTACGGTAAGGTTAGTAGATTTACCAAAAAAATCTTCGCGGAAATCTATTTCTCCAGAATCTGTTCTTGGAGGGTTTTTTAAATCAAGTGTAGTAACGCGGAACATTTCACCTGCTCCTTCTGCGTCTGATGCAGTAATAACCGGAGTATGTATGTATACAAATCCTTTATCCTGAAAAAACTGATGAATGGCGAAAGCCAATGTATTTCTTACTCTGAAAACAGCACCAAATGTATTGGTTCTAAAACGCAAGTGCGCAATTTCTCTGAGGTATTCCAAGCTAGGACGATTTTTCAGCTGTAGGGGATATTTTTCGCCGTCGCAATCCCCAAGTATTTCCAATTCATCTGCAATCAATTCAGATTGTTGTCCTTTTCCCTGAGAAGGGACCAATTTCCCAAATACATTTATAGATGCGCCGGGAGTTATCCTCCTTATTTTATCGTCTCCAAGTTGATTCATGTCTACTACTATCTGAAAATTATGGATAGTACTTCCATCATTTAACGCTATGAACTGATTGTTTCTGAACGAACGCACCCAGCCACTGAGACGAATAGTTTGACCCTCAGCAGTTAAACTGAAAATCTTTGATATTTTGGTTCTCTTCATTAATAAAAAATATAGAATACAAAACTATAAAAAACCCCTTGAAGGCGGAATTTATTTTTTGTGACTGTTTAAATTACTCCTTAAAAACCCTGTCCTTCCCGTCAAAGAAAGGAGCCTGAATACTGATTACCTTCAAAGGAATTTTAGAGGTTGTTTTTACAGAGTGAAAAGTATTCTTTGGAATAAAGATCATTGAACCTTTTTTTATTTTAAATTCCTTTTCGCCCAAACTCATCAACCCTTCACCCTGAAGAATATAAACATGTTCAGCGTGTTCCAAATGTTTATGAGTTTTCACTTCTTTTCTTACGAAAATAACATAACTGCTCACTTCCGAAGAATCCTGATACAAAGATTTAACCCATAAATTATCCAGATCATTTGGAGGTTGAATGGTATCAAGTTGCAGCCAGTTAATTTGTGCTTCAGCAAGGTTTGGTGTCAAAAAACCAAAAAGTAGAAAACATAAAAAATATTATTTCATAATAAAATTAACGACGAATTTACAATTTAATAATTGTATGATTTTGAATTTAATTTAAAATTAACTTTGAAGAAATAACATTTTGAAAGCCTATTTCTATCAGTTAAAAGTTTTTATCCTTAGGATTTCTGGAATTCTTCTCCTCTACTCATTATGCAGGTTGATGTTTTTTTTAATGAATCAAAATCAGTTTGCAAGATCAGAATTTTTAGATATAATTTTAAGTTTTTTAATAGGCATTCGGTTTGACTTAACCACAATTACATGGAGTAATTCGCTTTTTATTCTACTTTCAATTATTCCTTTACAGGTCTTTTACGAAAAATGGTACCAAACACTTTTAAAATCAATCTTTATATTAACCAACAGTATTTTTTTATTGTTCAACTGTATTGATATTGCATATTTTGGATACACCAACAAACGCTCGAACTCAGATATTTTCAACCAAATTTTTGGCGGACAAACAGATGTACTAAAACAAATTCCGGATTACCTCAGTGATTTTTGGCCGGTTATTCTTTTTTACATTTTTCTATTATTTTTTATGATTAGGTTCTGGTCAAAAATAAAATCAGAACATTACTTAAATAGACATGTATATTCGGTAAGAAACCTAATTTCTAGTTCATTTATTTTTTTATTTACAACGGGCGCAACATTGCTCAGTGCACGCGGAGGATGGCAATACATTCCTCTGCAAATAGTAGACGCAGGCACATCAATTCCACCGAAATTAATTCCCGTGGTTTTGAATACACCCTTTACCATTATTCGTTCGATGGAGGCAAGTCAGCTTGAAGAATTGAACTTTGTTTCCAATAATGAAGCAAAGAAATTTATCTCGCCTGAAAAACATTTTAAAGGAAAGACGTTCCTTAAAAAAAATGTTGTAATACTGATACTTGAGGGCTTCTCAAAAGAATACACAGGAATTAGTGGTAGAAAAAGTCTTACACCCTTTTTGGATAGCTTGATGAACCAATCACTTGTGTTCACTAATAGTTGGGCAAATGGAAAGCAGAGTATTGAGGGTGTTCCTGCAATAATTTCAGGAATACCCAGCTTTATGAATAACCCCTACATTAATTCAGGTTACGCCGCTAACAGACTGAATTCATTTCCTCAACAACTGAAAAAGAAAGGCTATACCACAGCGTTTTTCCATGGAGGAAAAAATGGAACAATGAATTTTGATGCTTACGCAAAAACAGCCGGATTTGATCTTTATTTCGGCATGAATGAATATCCCAATAAATCTGAGTTTGATGGTAACTGGGGCATTTGGGACGAGGAATATTTACAATACTGTGCCAAAGAATTTTCTAAATTGAAAGTTCCATTTTTTACATCAATTTTCACGCTGAGTTCTCACCATCCGTTCAACGTACCGGAACGATACAGGAACAAATTCCCACATAATGGGCTTGAATGTTCGCCCACAATAGGCTATACTGATTTTGCACTCAGAAAATTTTTCGAGGTTTCAAAAAAAGAAAAATGGTTTAATGAAACTTGGTTCGTGATTGTTCCTGATCATACAGGAATATCCGCTGATCCATTCTACGCAAATTCTGTTGGACAACATACCATTCCCATCATTATATATTCACCGGAAAAAAATTTCCTTGGACAAAATAATACTATTATCCAGCAGATAGATATATTTCCAAGCTTAATGGATACACTTGGATACAATGAACCATTTTTTTCATTTGGTAAAAGCGTATTCCAAAAAGAAAAAAATGAATTTGCAATTTTCTGTGAAAACGGAAATTATTTCTTAATCAATGACTCTAACAGTTTTATTTTTAATAATCATAAAATAACACAGGTGTTCAATTTCGGTAAAGACAGCACGCTGAGCAGAGATGTAAAAAAAGAGTATTTAAAACAGATCTTAAATGCAGAAAAATATTATAAAAATTTCTTTCAATTGTATCATCATACGCTGAATAGCAACACCGCTTATATAGAATGATAGTTCAGTACCTTCTTGAAATTCCTGCAGGAATGGAATCTATCAATTGTTTTGTATATGCATTTTTTGGAGATTGATACAGCTGCTCAGCCTCTTGAATTTCTCTTATCTCTCCTTTCTCCATTACCATTACCCTGTCACTCATGAATTTTACAACTGATAGATCGTGAGAAATGAAAATATAAGTGAAAAGAAATTCCTTTTTTAAATCTGTTAGCAAATTCAGTACTTGTGCCTGCACTGACACATCCAATGCAGAAACCATCTCATCGCAAACAATAAATTTAGGCGATAGCGCAAGTGTCCTTGCAATACATACGCGCTGACGCTGTCCGCCTGAAAACTCATGAGGATAACGGTTATAATGACTCTCTGATAAGTTCACTTTTGTCAAAAGTTCCATAACTTTTTCTTTGCGCTGACTTTTATTTGCAAACAAACCGTGCACTTGCATTGGCTCTAGGATACATTCACCAACAGTCATTCGGGGATTCAATGAGGAATATGGATCCTGAAAAATAATTTGCATTTTTTTTCGTAGTTCCCTCATCTCATCTTTATGTATTTTTGTTATGTCTTTATCTTCGAATATAATTTTACCCGAAAAAGGTTCCATTAATCTTAATATAGCCCTGCCCAAAGTGGTTTTCCCACAACCGGATTCTCCAACCAAGCCAAGTGTCTCCCCTTCGAATACATCAAAAGAAACATTGTTAACGGCTTTTACAAATGAAGTTGGTTTACCCATCCAGTTATGTTTATTAGCAAAAACACATTCCAAATTCTCAACTTGTAGAATTTTTTTTCGTTGGAATAATGTATCCAGTTGAGCGACACGGTCTGATTCAGAAATAATCAAGTCTTTATATATTTCAACTATTCCTTTGTCAGAATTTTTGAAAGTACCATCCTGTTTTGATTCCATAAAATCGTAAACAGAAGGCAATCTTAAAAGTCTCTTATTTAAAGGCGGTTTACATGCAAGTAGCCCTTTGGTATATGGATGTTTTGCATTTTCAAAAATTTCATAAACCGTACCTTGTTCAACCAATGATCCTTTGTACATTACAAGTATCCTGTCAGCAATTTGCCCAACCAATCCTAGATCATGAGTAATGAAGATCATTCCCATCTGAGTTGTTCTCTGAATATCTTTCATTAATCCAACTATTTTTTCTTGAACTGTTACATCCAAGGCGGTAGTTGGTTCGTCTGCAATTAGTACTGATGGATTACATGAGATTGCAAGAGCGATCATCACCCGTTGCTTTTGTCCGCCTGATAACTGATGTGGATATGCCCTATAAATTTCATTTACCCTTGGAAGTTTCACTTCTTCAAACAATTCTAAAACTTTGTTTTTCGCAGCCTGCTCATTGAGTTTGAGATGTAATTTCAGAACCTCCGCCACCTGATCTCCACATCTCATCACTGGGTTAAGTGATGTCATAGGCTCCTGAAAAATCATCGCAATTTCTTTTCCACGGATTTTTCGTATTTGACGTTCATCTAGTTTTAGAAGGTCTAACTTTTGATTACTTTCTCCACTAAAAAAAATTTGTCCTGAGTTTACTCTTGTATTAGAACCCGGAAGTAATCGCATTGTTGATAATGCCGTTACTGATTTTCCTGACCCTGATTCACCAACAATTCCAACCGTTTCGCCTTTTGATAAGGTAAAAGAAATGTTCTTTAACGCTTTTACAGTATCTTCTCCGGAACCAAATTCAACTTCAAGGTTTTTATATTCTAATAAAAATCGAGATTCTGTATTCATTAATTAACGAAAATAATTTATTTATTTTAATTGACTGCGTATTTGAAACAAAATAAAAAACACTGATTGTTAATTACGTAAATTTGTAAATATTAAATGAAAAAGACCTGCTATTTTTTATTAATTGTATTTTTTTTAAAATCAATTACTACAGTTCGCTCGCAGGACACTTCATTTTACTTTTCTGGCGTTGTGATTGATAAAATGTCAGGTAAAAATATTTCTGACGCACAAATTAAGGTTTGTGGTAGCTACAGAAGTGTGCTTACAAAATCAAATGGAAGTTTCAGCATCCTAATCCGTAAACAAGGTGAGGTAATTGAGTTTAGTGCGCCAGGATACAAGCCAAAATTTTTGTCTACTCCAATGATACTAAACCCGGAATCAAAGATTTTATTAGAACAATACAACGTTTCAGGGACCTCCAAAAATGAAGCGAGTGAAACAATTCTTCGAAATGGTAAATGGAAGATTAAGCAACTAAGTTTCATTCGAAATAAGTTAATACTGCAATGCACTAATTTAAACCTGAATAAGGATGCACTTTTGCTACTAGACAATAAAAATAACATTTGCGATATAAAATATGTTGGAGATGTGCTTACAGGATTTTCTCAAACCTCAGACGGTCAAGATATTGCTTTAGGAGAGCAAAAGGCTTTTTCCATAAAAGTTATTGCTAATGAAATATTTTCTTCGGAGACCGAGCTCATACAATTTGAAAGAAAAAATTATTCTACCACTTTCCGAGACTCAAGCGGAAAATATATACGCTATCAGTCAGGGTATGACTTTTATATTTCTACGGAATCAAAACTAATGGCTCGCAGAACTTATCTAACCTACCACGTGAGAATGAAAAAAACCAATCGCTTATCATTATTTAAAAATTACGGGGATGAGGCCTTTACGAATTCTTCAGGCAACTGGAAAAAAACAAGTGATTGCATGGGAATTAAAGAGGCTCCCCATTCAAACGGAGAAATCACATTTCACGAAGTTCCTTGGCAAATCATTCAGACTAAAAACAATCTCTTATTTTTTGATACTGAAAACTCAAAGGTTGAAATTTTTGATACTATAGGAAGGTTAACCAAAACAACTGCTTATTTCTATGGTAAAAGAGATATCATAGAACAGAAAATTATTTACGATAAAACTAAAGATAAATTCTATCATTGCAGCATTACAAATTCCGACCTGTCTGAAGAAAAAAATTTAGTAACGAAACTAATTGAAATAGATGTGCAAAGTGGAACGGGAACAAAAATTTTAGAATTGGATACAAGTGTATTCAATTCAATAATAGTAGAAAATGGATTTCTATATTTTATTAATAATAGGCAATCAAGTAATTCTCTCGCGCGAAAGAAAATAGATTGATTATGGTTGAATAATTATTAGTGTTCCTTCAGGAAATTTTGAATACCACTCATCGAGATCATCGTTGCGCATGCTTACACAACCCCAGGTGAGATCACGAAAATTTAATGGCCAGCTACCATTCCATCCGTGAATTCCTATTCCACCCCCCAAAGCAGTATTTTTATTTGGTTCGCGGCCGGAATTATTTGGTTTAACAATTGAATTGTATTCTTCCTTTGAAATAAGCCCGCTTATTACACCTCTTTCTGCATCGTAGTTATTAGGGTAATTTAACCTCATCCATGCAGGACCAAAATATTTAGCAACCGGTCCACTGAAAGGTCCGCGACTTTTTTGTATGATTCTGTACTCACCCTCAGGCATTTTATTATCTCCCTGTTTTTGTTTTGGTCCATTTGGATTTTGACTCAATGCAATTTCAAAAGTTTTTTTAAGTTTCCCATTTGAATAATAATTCATTTTATAGTCATGCTTTACTACATGTAGAAAATTTCTTTCTTTCATGGGTACAATTAATTTTCTCCTTGCAGTTATAAAATTTGAGGGTGAGTAATAATGTTCTTTTACCCATTGAACAGATTTATTTTCACTACTCGGCCAATAGGTAACAGCATATGACTCCATTTCTGGTTTGCGTATCTCAAAATGAAGGTGTGAGGGAAAACTTTTATGTCCGTCACCAACGGTGCCTATTTTTTCACCTCTCGCAACCGTTTTGCCCTTTTCCGTTTTTATTTCATTCAGATGCGCATAAAGTGAAAATACTTTTTTAATATTTCCATTTTCCTGAAAGGAATGTTCAATGTAAACTACATTTCCCCAAGGTGCGCCAAAATCTTTGGCTTCTTTTACTGTGCCTTTTGCTGTCGCATATACCGGTTGTCCAAAATCGGTATTACCACCCCCTTTACCATTCCAGTCCTCGCCTGTATGAATTCCCAAATCATAAAGTTCTCCCGTTGAAGTTGCAACGTACCAGCCTGAATATTTTTTTCCGGACTGTACGTCCCTGTAATCGCCACCTCCATTACCATCACCAAAGGGAAAATCAAATCCGTCGGCAAGACTAGAATCTAAAATGCTTTTTTCATTGTTTGTGTTTTCTACAGAAACCTGCTTATTAAAATAAGAAATTAAGAAGTACGCTGCTACACCAAAAGCAATTGCAATAAGCAACATCAACATTGCCCACTTTTTTGTTTGCAATTTCATAAGTTTTTTGAAAATACTCTGATTATCTATTGAGTAGTTTTACTCTTATGCTTTAACTGATTATTTAATCGGTTATTAGCAGGAATATCATCGGCATCATATCCCAAATCAGATATAGCTTTCTTAATTTTTTCTGCGTCTGTTTTTTTACTGTTATAAACAACCTTGATTTCATGCGTATTAAAATCTGCCACCACTTTTCTGACACCCTTTACTTTAGAAACGCCACTCTCTACATTTTTTTTGCACATTTCACATTCAACGCTGCTCTTTATTATAATTGTTGTTTTTCTTGGGTTTATAGATTGAGAAAATAAACCGAACGATAATAACATAAAAAGAAACAAAAGCGTATGTCCTGTTGATTTTTTAATTGTACTCATGATTTTTGGTTTTTTAGTCAATTTTAAAATGATAATCGCGTGCAAACTTCTGTTGTTTGGTCCCTAGTTCATTTATTGCCTTATTTGTTTTATCATTTATCAACCCACTAAGTGATGTAATTTTCTTTTGGTCTGCTTCTGTAAAAGTAGTGTCAGGAAGTTCGTACAACCTAACAATCTCTGTACATTCATTTTCAGCAATACTGTTCATTTGATCTAGATATTGTAATGTTGCCTTTTTAAAATCATCCTTTCCGTCAAATTGGGGTATTGTTGAAACAGAGTCAGTTATTTCTCTAATCTGACTTTTAAACCGATTAAGTATCTGCTTCATTTCGTCAGGCTTTCCATCTTTAAAAACTGCAAACAACTCTTTCTGAGTTTCACCAACTTTTGTCTGATGCTTTACGAGTCTGTTGTTGTAATCAGCTGCTGATTTTATGGATGGCTTGCACGAAAAGAAAATTAAAGTAAGCCCTAAGATAAATAGTAATGAATAAGGTTTCATACCGCAAAATACCAAAGTTAAAGATAATAAAATTATAAGAAAGTATACATCAACAAAAAAGCCGAGATTAAACCCGGCTTGAATGTTCAATAATTAATTTCTAGAGAGTACCTCTTAGGGCTTGTTCTCTTTCAATGGATTCAAAAAGCGCCTTGAAGTTTCCGGCTCCAAAACCCTTGGCTCCCATTCTTTGAATTATTTCAAAGAATAATGTAGGACGATCTTCAACGGGCTTTGTAAAGATTTGCAACAAATAGCCTTCCTCGTCGGCATCAACCAAAATAGACAGTTTTTGTAATTCTTTAATGTCTTCTTTCATTATGTCCATATGAACACCCAGTCGGCGAGGGATATCGTCATAATACGATTGTGGTGGCGGAGGTAAAAACTCCACCCCCCTATCCTTTAATCCACTAACGGTTTTAATAATGTCGTCTGTTGCAACAGCAATATGCTGAACACCTGAATCTTCATAAAAATCCAAGTATTCTTCTATTTGAGATTTCTTTTTCCCCTCTGCGGGTTCATTAATCGGAAACTTAATACGTCCGTTTCCATTACTCATCACTTTACTCATTAAGGCTGAATACTCTGTATGAATTTGTTTGTCATCAAATGAAAGAAAATTCACAAATCCCATCACGTCTTCATACCATTTTACCCAAGTATTCATTTGGTTCCACCCAACGTTACCAACCATATGATCAATGAACTTCAATCCTAACGATGAAGGATTATAATCACTTTTCCATTCTTTAAATCCCGGAAGGAAAAGTCCTTTATAATTTTTTCTTTCTACAAATACATGAACAGTCTCACCGTATGTATAAATTCCTGATCTAACTACCTCTCCGTGTTCATCCTTTTCAACGGTTGGTTTCATAAAAGGCTTTGCACCTCTTTTGGTAGTCTCTTCAAATGCTTTGGTCGCATCGTCAACCCAGAGTGCAATTACCTTAACACCATCGCCATGCTTACGTACATGTTCACCGATAGGAGATTCACTATTTAAAGCAGTGGTTAAAACCAACCTAATCTTATCCTGCTTCAATACGTATGACGCTCTATCTTTCAGGCCGGTTTCAAGACCTGCGTAAGCGAATGATTGAAATCCAAAAGCGGTTTTATAATAATGCGCTGACTGCTTGGCGTTACCAACATAAAATTCTACGTAATCCGTTCCCAGTAGAGGGAGAAAGTCTTGAGCACCATCGAAAATTTTTTCGAGGCCATATTCTACGTTTTTTATTTCTTTTGACATTTGATTGAATTTTTAAGAAATGACTACTAGTTAAATTAAAAGTTATTCTACCCAGCTTTTGTAATACTTTCCATCATCAATACTGACTGCATCTTCAGTAACCATCAGCGGCCTAAAGGTATCTACCATTACCGCGAGCTCAGCAGTTTCTTTTTGCCCAATGCTTCTCTCCATAGCTCCGGGAGCCGGCCCATGAGGAATTCCTTTGGGATGTAAGGTAATATAACCTTGCTTAATATCATTCCGACTCATAAAATCTCCGTCAACATAATACAACACTTCATCGCTATCTATATTACTGTGATTGTAAGGTGCAGGAATTGATTGAGGATGATAATCGTACAAACGAGGGCAAAAAGAACAAACAACAAAAGAGGGTGTTTCAAAAGTTTGATGTACAGGAGGCGGCTGATGCACTCTACCTGTTATTGGTTCGAAATTATGAATTGAAAAAGCCCAAGGAAAATTATAACCATCCCAACCAACAACGTCAAAAGGATGTGTGGCATAAACCACTTCATGAAGCATGTTTTCCTTTTTTATTTTCATAAGAAAATCTCCCTTTTGATCAAATGTTTCCAACTCTGTCGGCAATTTATAATCTCTTTCGCAAAATGGGGAATGCTCCAATAATTGACCCTGAGAATTTTTATAACGCTTAGGGGTGTAAAACGGGGAAAAACTTTCAACAATGAACAATCTGTTATCAGAAGTATCAAAACTGATTTGATAAATCATTCCACGCGGGATAATCAGGTAGTCTCCGTATTCAAAACGTATATTACCCATAAAGGTTCTTAATGTTCCACTTCCTTTATGAATAAAAATCATTTCATCTGCGTCAGCGTTTTTATAGAAATAATCTGTGAGTGATTTTTTCGGCGCGGCGAGTGTAATGTTACAATCGTTATTACAAAGGACTATTTTTCTGCTATCAAGAAAATCATCGGTTGCTTTTATATCAAAGCCTTTTAGCAGTAGTGCCTTGATATTTTTATCAATTGCAATTTTTGGAGCAACGTTATGACTTTTTAAAATTTCCTTTACTTGGGTAGGGCGATGAACATGGTAAAGTAAAGAGGACATACCACTGAAGCCTTCCGTTCCGAAAAGTTGTTCATAGTAGTGTCTTCCGTCAGTATTTTGAAAAACTGTATGTCGTTTTTGTGGGAATTTCCCAAGTTGGTGGTAAATGGGCATTGTGAAAAAATTTACACGAATTTATACCTTGTAAAATTAGGAAAATATGAGCATTATCAGGGTAAAAAAAAGACAAATAATTTACAGATCAGAACCTTCTAAACCAGGATATCATCGGCAATGGAAAACTACGTGGTTCTCCATCTTTTGAGCGTATTAGAACCATTGCAACTGAGAACTGAGTGGCTTTTGTTTCTGATTTCTGGAATCTGAAACCAGGCATAATCAATAAAGCCGCATGAAGACCGCTGGATTCTGTTACGGTGTATGAATATTCATCAGGAGTATATAAATTTGTAGATGGGTCAATTCCCCCTTGTTTCACCAATGTTGAGGTAATTGAACGATCAGATGTATTAAATATTAGGGCCATATTATCAAAAACAAAACTAGATTTAGCCCCAACTTTCAAAATTGTAGAAAAAGAAACAAGCGGACCGTTGATAAATTCCACTTTATTCTCATACTCAAAAGTAGACATGTTAGTTCCTAGTTTTGGCAATCTACGAGAAACTTGAAGATATCCATATCCTGCAGATAGCGTTGCGTTATTTGATCTATCCCCGTATGTGGCACTTAACCAGTGTAATCCTCCAAAAGTTTTAAAATTGTTCAAGTAACCGGAGGTACCCAAAAGCGTTCCTGCTGAGAAATTTATTTTCGATTCCTTGGTTTTAAAGGTATATTTAAGTGCCAGAATCAACGGACTTGCAATCCAGGTAGTCATTATACCAATATTCATATTATTGGAAACAGCGAAATGAAATTCAGGCCCGAATAAATTTAACATATAATAATTTTCTCCCTTTCTTATTGGAAGTGCATTATTGGTGAAAATATACCTTGTTGTAAAGGGGCCTTCTCCTCCATATTCATTGTTTATGATTTCGCTTTTAGATTTAATCACATTTATTGATTTAACATCGGCCTTTGGAAGATATAATTTACCTACGCTTTGTGTTTCAATTAACACCTCTCTCCCGTCATCACTTATTACCTTTCCGATGTACTCTTTACCAGAAAAAGTTGATATCACTTTGAGTGTTGTGTCATTTTGAGATTTGACATTTATTAAAAAGGCAAAAAAGAATAAAGAAAGGCATATTACTTTTTTCATGAAATTTAATTTATTAAATTAATGAATTATTATTTGAAGGAAGTTCTTTGTTATTTCCAAAACTAAGCGACTTCAACACTTCCCTTAGATTCGGACGAAGTCTACTTTTATAAACGGCTAAACACTCCGGGCCATTTTTAATTCTTCCTTTTCGTAATTTTTTCTGTTCATCCAAAGGAAGTGATGCAATGTGCATGCAATCAGGGGTACAACATCCATTCATTTTTTCTTTGCATTCATCACACTGAATAAACAACAAATGACAATCATCATTTGCACAGTTTACATGATTGTCACAAGGCTTACCGCACTGATGACATTCCGCTATAACATCATCAGTAATCCTCTCCCCTATCCGCTCATCAAACACAAAATTCTTGCCTATGAATTTACTTTTCAATCCTTTCTCTTTTACCTCTTGTGCATACTGAATTATTCCTCCGCGCAGATGATATACATTTTTAAACCCTTTATACTTCATATAAGCACTCGCCTTCTCACATCGTATTCCTCCGGTGCAGTACATCAGTACCGGTTGTTCTTCCTTACCTTGCAAATGATTTACTACCTCAGGCAATTCTTCCCTAAAAGTGTCTGCATCCGGACAATATGCATTTTCAAAACGTCCCACCTCACTCTCGTAATGATTGCGCATATCGATTACAATAGTATCAGGATTTTCCATCATCTGATTAAAACCTGCCGCATCAAGATAATGTCCTGTATCATTCGGATTAAAAGAGGGGTCATCAATTCCATCTGCAACAATCTTCTTTCGAACCTTTATTGCCAACTTGTAAAATGACTTCCCGTTATCCTCAACTGCAACCTTAAATGGAACTTCTTTAAATTCATATCTCGAATAAAGATTTTCTACAAACTTTTCCCAAT
>JBKCIQ010000015.1:0-2913 GCA_046302135.1 Bacteroidota bacterium
AAATACGCTATATACCTACTGCTGATATTTTTTATTTCTTCCTGCAATAAAAACCAAAAGGGTAGAATAAATACACAAAAGTTAAAGATAATTGAAGCCAAAGGTTATGTTTTTCCTAAAGATAGTACAGTTGAACCCGAGGTAATCCCTGTTGACGAGAGCAACCTCAAAAAAATTCCTTTAGGAAATCCTAAAGTTGTACTCACTAATTTGAATGTACACATTGCAGGTGAGCCCAAGGTTATGAGAGCCGGTAAACCCAAAATTTGTACACCAGGCGAAGATTCATTTTTGTTACCGAAAAAAGTACAAGCAATGGGCAGCTCGTTTACAGCCGGTATTCCCGAAGTAGTTGTTGCAAAAGATGCTTATACCAAAGATCAAAACTCTCAGAACTTTAGTTCATTCAGTAAACTTCAAGGATTAACTCATACCAATATCACTTATATATATGAAGATTTTAACGGCAATCTATGGTTTGGAACCGGGGGAGGAGGAATATCAAAATTTAATGGTAACACATTTACACATTTCACTGAGAAAGAGGGACTCGCAAATAATTTTGTAACCAGTATCTTGCAAGATAAATCGGGAAACTTATGGTTCGGTACAGAAAATGGTGGCGTCTCAATATACGATGGCAAAAACTTTAAAAATTTTACTGAGAAACAGGGACTCACTAATAATTACATCACTTGCATACTTCAAGATAAATCAGGAAATATTTGGTTGGGATCAAGAGGAGGTGGACTGTCAAAGTATGATGGAAGTTCTTTTTTACATTTCACAGAAAAGCAGGGACTAGCTAATAATTTTGTCTCGTGCATTTTTGAAGATAAATCAGGTAATATTTTAATTGGAACTAGACAAGGCGGTGTTTCTTTTTACGATGGGAAATCATTTAAAAATCTGTCTGAGAAAGAGGGCCTTTCAAATAATTTCATCACAAGTATATTTCAAGATAATTCCGGAAATCTTTGGCTCGGTACAAATGGTTCGGGTGTTTCTAAATACGATGGAAATATAATTACGAATTATACGGAAAAAGAAGGACTCTCAAATAATTTTGTTACCAGCATCCTGCAAGATAAATCAGGAAATTTTTGGTTTGGTACAAATGGCGGCGGGGCGTCAGAGTTTAATTATAAAACCTTTACGCATTTTACTGAAAAAGAAGGATTGAATAACAATATAATCAGACATATGATTCAAGATAAAAATGGTATAATATGGTTAGGAAAAGGAGGTGGTGGTGTTTCAAAATACAATAAAAAATCATTTAAGTATTTTACAGATAAAGAAGGATTATCAAACAGCACAGTTCTAAGCATAATCCAAGATTCTTCCGGAAAAATTTGGTTTGGAACAGAAGGCGGAGGAGTATCAATATACAATGGCAAATCATTTACCCATTTTACTGCAAAGGAAGGTTTAACTGACAATACTGTTTATAGCATAATTCAAGATAAATCAGGAAATCATTGGCTTGGTACAGCCACAGGCCTTACCAAATATGACGGGAAATCATTTACTCAATTTATAAATATAGATGGGCTATCAAATAATATTGTTTATAGTATTCTTGAAGACAAAAAAGGAAATTTGTGGTTTGGTTGTTCCGACGGCGGTGGGGTTTTTAAATACGACGGAAAATCGTTTTTTAAGTATACAAGCAAACAAGGACTTTCATCTAATAGTATCAGAACGATTTTTCAGGATGATAGTGATAATATTTGGTTTGGTACCTACGGTGGTGGCATATCAAAATACGATGGAAAATCATTTATCCATTTTACAATAAAACAAGGTATACCCGATGATTATGTGAGAAGTATAATACAAGACAAATTCGGGAATTTATGGTTTGGGGGGTTAGGCTTTAATGGAATTACCCTGTTTGATGGAAAATCGTTCACTTCCTTTACAGAAAAAGAAGGACTATCTAATAATGTTGTTTGTAGTATTCTACAAGATAAAACTGGAAATATTTGGTGCGGTACCCGATTTGGCTTAAGTAAACTTTCAATCGAAAAACTATCAAAAATTAATGATAAAATCAAGAATAAAAGAGTAATTGAATCTGAATTTTACTTCGAAAGTTTTACTTACGATGATGGGTTTTTAGGAATCGGTTGCAATTCTAATTCTATTTTTATTTCAAAGGATGAGACGATGTGGATTGGAGCTAATGACAGGTTAACAGTTTGCAATTCTTCAACTGAAGGAGAAGTTAACGACACAATTGCCCCAATTATAGAATTAACGAATATTGAATTATTTAATGAAAACATTCCATGGGTAAAATTAATCAAGGCTTCAGACAGTATATTAATTCTTGGTAATGGTGTTGCTATCAGTGATTTTAAATTTGATAGTGTATCAAAATGGCATGGCTTACCGGAACAATTAAGCTTGGCATATTATAATAATTATTTGACCTTTAATTTTATTGGTGTAACTACCTTAAGACCAAAAAAAGTAAAATATCAATATAAATTAGAGGGTGCGGATGAAAATTGGAGTACAATTAGCAATAAAACTTCTGCCACTTATGGTAATCTACCGCCAGGTGTTTATACGTTCAAAGTTAAAGCAGTAAATAGCATAGGGATTTGGAGCAATGAATATAATTACACATTTACCATTCGCCCACCATGGTGGCAAACCTGGTGGTTCAGAACTACTGTTGGAATTATGATTATTAGCACAATTGCATTCTACATTAAAACACGAGAAAGAAAATTAAAAAAGGAAAAAGAAATTCTTGAAAAAACAGTAGAAGAAAGAACGGCAGAGGTTGTTGAACAAAAAAATCTTATCGAAGAAAAACACAAAGAAATTACAGACAGCATCAATTATGCAGAAAGAATTCAAAGAAGTTTTTTGGCTACAAAAGAATTACTCAATGAAAAC
>JBKCIQ010000016.1:0-3560 GCA_046302135.1 Bacteroidota bacterium
CTTTATTGTTTTCATTTTTTAATTGGAAATTAATTTTTAATGGAATAAAATTTGGTTTTTTAAAATCGCCAAAAGTCAATAATCATCTATATAAGTTTCATCATCACCAAAGTCGATGATACATTTTGCATCTTTAAACCAGCCCCTAATTTTTTCCTTGGTGGCCTTACTAAAATTATTACCTTTTAATTCCAACCGCTTTAAATTTTTTAATTGCATTACTTCAATCGGCAAATCGCTCAAGCTATTATAACTTAAATTTAACAACGATAATTTTGTTAGCTTTCCAATTTCGTTTGGAATTACGGTTAATTTGTTTTGACTTAATACTAAATCTTCCAAATTCTTTAATTGAAAAAAATCAATTGGCAGATTAGAAATTTCATTTTTATACATCTTGAGCGTTGCTAATTTAGAAAGCCTGGATATTTTGCTGGAAATTTCAGTTAATTTTTTTTCAGAAATATCCAATTTGTAAACTTTAGTAGGATCCTTTATTTCTTCTATTGAATAAAAAAAATCAGCATCAATTGGAATAGAGGTTAATCGTTTATTGAATAAATCTATCAAAAACGAATCATTCTTAGCAGAAACAACACAATAAACAATATCTCCGTAAATATCAAACTTAAAAGATTTAACACCATCGATTTTTATTCTGCACCACTCCTTATCGCCAAATGCTATTAAATCATTCTTACGAACAAGTAAAAAACCGTGAATAGGTACAACTTTACACTCTTCAACGTTTGTTTCAACAATAACATTTCCCTTACTTGAATCATAAACGGTATTGTTATGGTAGAAATAATTACCTACACGTATTGTGTCTTGTGGGTTATTATTACCAATATTAGAATTTGAACCTTTAACAAACAAAGTACAGGCAAAAAATAAGCTATAAAACAGAAAATACTTCATAATAACTTCTAAGGCTTTATATTAATTGATTTTCGATGACATATTTTACTAATCCCACCGTGCCTTTAACCTGCAATTTTGTAATCAAATTTTTCTTGTGGGTTTCAACAGTTGAGACTGAAATTGAAAGTTCTTTGGCTATGTCTTGATTTTTGTATTCTTTCATAATCAATCTAATAATTTCAAATTCACGTTTCGTAAAAAACACGCGATCCTTTAGATTTTTCTTAAAACCCTTTAATACGGTTTGGGTTGATTGACAAATGAATTTCTTATTTTCCTGTAGTCCAATTACAGCTTTAACCAATTCATTTTTTGAACCTTCCTTACATACAAATCCATTAATACCATGCTCAAGTAAAGTTGTGATAATTATAGGATCATTAATCATTGATACAATTAAAAATTTGGTTTTTTTGTTCAAATTCTTAAGATTATGAAAAATATCTAAGCCGCTATGCTCATCAATCTTATAATCGCAAATAATTAAATCAAAGGTGTTCTTTCGAATTAAATCGTTGGCAACCAATGAAGATTGAGCAGTCCAAATCTTAGAATTTGGAAAATTTTCGTTAAGCAGAACTTTAATACTATCAAGAATTAGTTCATGGTTATCAACGACCAATATATTCACAACGCAAATTTAGATTTTAGCATCTCTTAAAATCATCCCCAAAACCACTATTTTTCAATTAAAGGTATTTTCATTGTAAAATACATTCCTTTTTGATATTGAGACTCAAAATGAACAGAGGCATTTAAAGATTCAGCTCTCAAATAAATACTTTTTATGCCAATTCCTGTTTTATGAGCTTTTAAATTGAAACCATTTCCATCGTCTTCATATTCAATCACTATTTCATCTTCATGTTTTAGGAGTTGAAAATAAATATTGTTAGCATTAGCATGCTTTAAAGTGTTCTTGAGTAGCTCTTGTGCAATTCGATAAATTTGAATTTCTTGCGTTTTTGAAATTGGAAAATCATTTTGATTAAAATACAAGTGAGTTTTTATTTCATTCTTTAGTAAACTGAATAAACTATTTAATCCTTGTACCAACCCTAATTCATTCAAGACTTCCGGGAACATGGAGTGACTTAACCCACGCATTTGTTGAGAGACATTTTTCAAGATAATTTGTACAGAGTTTTTATCCTTCAATTTATCGTTTTCCAATAATGTTTGAGCTATTAAAATATCTGATGCTATTCCATCATGTAGCTCTTGTGCAATAATTTTCTTTTCTAGTTCCTGCCCTTCTAAAAATGCAACTTGATTTTGCTTTGTTTTATGATAAACTTCTCGTTGAAGCTCGATAATCTTTTGCAGCTCATTTTTATAATTGTAAACCATAAAAACAGTAAGAATAGAGATTTCGAGAAATAAAGTGACACTTAAACTATCCATCAATAGTATATAGGGTAAATCTGTTATCACGAATGACAAGGTACTATAAAGTAAAGAGAGCCCAACAAAGGAAAAAGAAATTGTAAATACCAATGAACTTATATTTTTGTGCTTCACAAATACCACAGGACCCACAAGTAATAGGAGTAGAAAATTTAAGCCCTCAATTATAAAAAGTATTGGGCTCAGTACATTTTCTATATCAAACTTTCTTCCAATTTCAAAACATATCAAAACTAAAATTAAACTAAAAACAATATAAATTGGCTTTTTAAATTTTTCAAGTGTAGGTATTTTTTTTTCGAGTTGTAAAAACTCAATGGCATATAAATTCAAAGACAACAACCCGAAGATTTGTACAAAAAGTAAAAATCTTGATTGAATCTCGAGTTGATTAGGAAATAAGAATTGAAATGAATATCCTCTCATAGTAAAAATAAGAAGACAAACACTTAATGAATACAGTGAGTAAAATAAATAAACTTTTCTTCTTAGAACCACAAATAATATCAACCCTAAGAAAACAAAACAAATATAAAGTCCAATTATAATTCCGTGGAATAAATTGGAGTTTCGAGATTTTTCTTGCCAAAATTTTTCACTATCAAAGTCGAAATAACAAGTAATTATTCTGTTTTTATTGAAAAGACTAACATAAATCACTTGTTCCGAATTAGCCTTTAAGTTGAAGGGAATTGCAAATACTCGATAAGGAATAATTCGTTTAAAAAAAGTGAAGTTATCCCCCAATGTATCACAACTGAACAATAAAGAATCATTTTCATCAAAATGAGCCACACGAATTTGATCTATTTCAACATTGTTAATGTCAAGCACACAACGAACTTCAGCACTATCTGTGTTTTTTATTTTTATTTTAATTATTCCAGGAAACGGACTTTGGTGCTTTAAATACGGCTTAAATATTTGTCGAAATTCAAAGCTGTCTTTTGCATTTTTAATCCCATAATTAGACCATAAAAAAAAACTATCTGTACAAAAAGAATATTTTTGAGCGATCCTTAAATGCTTAAAACTTCTATCAACAACAATTTGACTATGTAAATCAAAAATATTGAGATAAATAATTAATGCGAAAAAAAACAAATTAAAAATTCTCATTGTATTGCGTTTTTTATCACATTACAAAAGATAAATCGTTCAGAAATAAAAAATCGGATATGCAAGCATTTATGTAAAATATGGAAAATCACTAACAGAATAGATAAAAC